>JAPLHJ010000233.1 GCA_026389675.1 Chloroflexota bacterium
TCAGGTAGATACATCGGAATTAGTCAGGTTATACCGGACCGCTACCCTGCTGGCGGTACCGTCAACATATGAAGGGTTCGGATTGCCTGCTGCTGAAGCCATGTCCTGCGGCTCGCCGGTGGTATCCACCACGGCCGGCGCACTGCCGGAGGTAGTAGGCGATGCCGGTATACTTGTACCTCCCGCCGATCCGGCCGCGCTCGCCGCCGCGATAGCGCAGTTGCTGGATGACCCGGCTAAACGCGCTGAATACGGCGCCCTGGCCAGGAAGCGCATCCTCGAGAGATTCAACTGGCAAGGCGCGGCCAAGCGAACAGTTGATGTGTATAATGAGGCTATTGCGCGGAGATGCGTTGCAAATGTAGGGGCGGGTTTTTAAACCCGCCCGTGTTGGCGGGCGCACCTGAAGGTACGCCCCTACAAGGTACACAGTCTTGATTTATAGCGATAATAAATGTAAAATGATGCGGTGTTTTCAATATTTGAGATATTAATCTTCCGGATGGTTATCTGTGCGAAGCTGCTTGCTTAGCTACCGGGGTTATAAATATTCCGGCGGGCAGGGTATCTACGTCAGGTATCTCAGCAGTTCGTTGCAAAAGCTGGGGCACGAAGTTGATGTGTTAGCCGGGCCGCCCTACCCTGACCTGGTAGAAGGAATTAACCTTGTCAAATTACCCAGCCTGGACCTGTACCGGCTGTCTGAACCCAGGCGCCTGTTTATCAACCCGCTGTGGCTGAATACGTGGCCCAACTTTGTGGAGTGGGTTGGTGAATGCGGCGGCTATTTTACGGAACCGAAGACCTTCGCTATGCGTGCCTATAACGCCTTCCGTCAGAACGGCCGCGGAAAGAAATACGATATCGTTCACGACAACCAGTGCATAACTGAGGGGATACTCAAGATACATCGGTTGGGGATACCCCTGGTCACGACCATACATCACCCCATAACCATCGACCGCGAGTTGGCTCTCAAAGCCTCCCGGTCGATGATGCAGAGCTGGGGTATCCGGAGGTGGTACTCCTTTGCCGATACTCAAATCAAAGTAGCCGGCCAGCTGTCGCATTTCATCACTGATTCGAAGCACTCGCTGCAGGAGATAACGGAAAGTTTCGGGTTGGCTGCCGATAAGTTCAGAATAATCTACTGCGGCGTTGACCGGGAGATTTTCAGGGAAGTGCCCGGATCGGTGAGGCCAGCTAACAGGATATTAGTTATCAACAGCGGGGATACGCCGCTCAAGGGCTTGAAGTACCTGCTGGAAGCGATTGCGGAGATCCGCAGAACGAAAGATATCGAGCTGGTTATTGTGGGTGAGCCGATGAAGAACGGTTATACGCAGGGACTGATAGAATCGTTGAAGCTCAGCGATTGTGCCCGGTATACGGGCAAGATAGATACGGATAAGCTTGTTCAACATTACAGCGAGGCAACCATGCTGGTGGTACCCTCCATCTATGAGGGATTCGGTTTGCCCGCTGCCGAGGCCATGGCCTGCGGGGCCCCGGTAATCTCGACTACCGCCGGCGCGCTTCCGGAGGTGGTAAGTGATGCCGGCATACTTGTGCCGCCCGGCGATACGCGCGCCATAGTGGAGGCGATCAAAACCCTTCTCGACGATGAAAACAGGCGCAGGCAGTTGGGGGCGCTGGGAAGGGAGAGGGTTGCCAGGCTATTTAACTGGGACACTGCTGCTAAAGAGACGGCGGAGGTTTACCGTGACGCCATCGAAAAGCAAGCTTACGTAAAGGCTGGATGAGATATGACTGTGGATAATAATACTTCCTTTGAGATACCGGAGATGGATGAGTTGTTGTCCGCGCAATTCCTCAGGCCGACCCTGGAGGGCATAGTCGGCGTACAGGAGAAGCAGGGAGCGGTACCCGAGATGGAAGGTGGTGTGGTAGAGCCCTGGACGCACGTTGAATGCGCCATGGCCATTGATGCCGGCAGCTTTCATGTACCCGAGATGGAAGGTGGTGTGGTAGAGCCCTGGACGCACGTTGAATGCGCCATGGCCATTGATGCCGGCAGCTTTCATGATGAAGCGAAAAAGGCCTACGAGTGGCTGGCCGGCGTGCAGTTGCCGGACGGAAGCTGGTATGCCAGTTATCAAAACGGCATAGCCAAGGATACGTACAAGGTCTCGCATGCCATATCTTATATAGCGGTGGGCGTCTGGCATCATTACCTGATAACCGGCGATCGCTCTTTCCTGATGGAAATGTGGCCGTCCGTTGAAAAGGCCATTAAATACATATTGAAGATGCGCGGACCTAAAGGCGAGGTCTACTGGGCCAGGGACGCGCAGGGCATAATTTACCCCTCGGCCCAGATAGCAAGTTGTAGTTCCTCTTACTTAGCCATAAGGTGTGCCTTGAAGATAGCCGAGGTTATCGGTGAGGGACATACCGACTGGGAGATGGCCAACGAAACACTGCGCAAGGCGATATTAGGCATGCCGCTGCCCTACGGTGAACCCCTGGACGGCGCCAATATCTCAGCCTTCGCCATGGACTGGTACTACCCGGCCCTCTGCAGCGTCATTAACGGGCAGGAGGCGATCAGCCGGATTTACGACAGCTGGGATAAATTCATCGTGCACGGCAAGGGTTCCGTCTGCAACCTTGATAAACAGTGGGTTACCGCTGCCGAAAGCAGCGAGCTTGCTATCTCGCTGGCCGTGCATGGCGAATACAAGCAATCTGCCATGATTTATTACTGGGTGCACCAGATGCGCGACGAGGATGGCGCCTACTGGTACGGCGTGGCCTTTCCCGAGCACGAGATATGGCCACTGGAAAAGCCCACCTGGACCTCGGCTGCCGTGATATTAGCTGCTGATATGCTCAGGCCGATGTCAGCAACAAACCTTCTTTTCGACCACCACAACATACCGCTTCTTTAATATTCCCAGCGTGTTTACCATGGGTAATGCCTCGAAATCACCGCTGGCAATTGCCTTCTCGTATACCTGGCGCGGAGCCTGGCCGCCTCTGGCAGGGTCCAGGTAGATATCGTGGAATGCTAAGATCCCCCCCTGCAACAGGTGAGGGCTCCAATTTTGATAATCGGTAAGTGCGGTTTCATAGCTGTGCCCTCCGTCTATGAAAACAAGGCTGAGCGGCGTGGCCCAGTTCCTGACTGCTACTGTTGACCGGCTGACCATGGGGACCACCGTGTCCTCCAATCCCGCTGCTTTTAACGTATTCCTCAGCAGCGGAAAGCTGTCTATCTCACCACTTTTCTCATCATAGAGCTCGGGGTCGAAATAGAGTTGCCCGGGCTGCTGCTCCTCCGAACCGCGGTGGTGGTCTATGGTGAAAAGCGTAACCCCCATCTCCCGGCAGGCAGTGCCTATATACACGGCCGATTTGCCGCAAAAGCTGCCTATCTCAAGGCAGGGACCGAGTTTAGCCGCGGTCAGGGCTATCTCGTACAGTGCCCTGCCTTCGTCTACGGCCAGGAAGCCCTTGACTTTACCCGCAAGCTCTGCGATAGACGTAAACTCTTCAGTCATCATTTATTTCCTGTAGGGACGGGCCTTCAGGCCTGTCCGCCTTCTCGGGCGCACCTGAAGGTACGCCCC
>JAPLHJ010000296.1 GCA_026389675.1 Chloroflexota bacterium
AGCGGGTCGGCTGTTACTCCACCGGCCAGCAGCTTGCCGGACACGGTTGTGCCATGATAGGAAATCGAGCTTATGCGCAGCCTGCCTGCAGGTACCCTGAGGCGCGTGACGATGCTGTCGTTAAGCCGGTAAACATCATCGAGCGGCTGGCTGGAGCCCAGTGAAGTACAGTTGGAGTCATAAGCGGCGAAGATGATGCGCCTGGCTCCGGCGCCTCCTTCGAAATCGGAGGGCAGGGACAGGCTGCCTGTAATGATACGTGTTTTACCGCTGCTTGAACCACCTGCCTGGTCGGGCGCGCAGAGTTGCACCGGCCAGTTCGGCGCCGTATTGAAGTTGCAGATATTTGCGGCGAAGTCGCGTGAGCAGAGGTTGATATAGGTCCTTTGTAGGGTACACGACATGACAACGATGGTGGAATCTGAACTGTAGGCCGGGGATGGATGGAGCGCAATGATGTCGCCGCCTGTGAAGCCCTGGGCTTTCCAGCCGGCCATCCCCGGATAACAAAATACATATATTTCGCCCTGCGCCAGTCCATCAGACGGATTGCGGCTGCCGATGATGATATCGTGTACCTGGATACCCTGGTAATCGTAAGGAAGAGATATGGCGATGCTGCCTATTTGCTCACCGGATCCGTACAGCCAGGGGATGAGGCCGCTGTAATACCAGTTGGTGCCGCCATCCACACTGTAGTAGACCTCTCTGCGGTGCGTGCCGCCGGCGTCCACACAGACTGCCGTCACGAAATCGGGGTTATCCGGAGCAATCGCGATATCGGCGATAGGGAAGGTTGGAGCTGGTGGCGCTGGGATCCTGGCCAGCCATTGCGTGGGACGCTGGCTCCAGGATATGCCGCCGTCCTCGCTGCGGTAGATGCCGGCGCTGACTAAGGGGCCGCTGCTGGAATTGGGGATGTCCACGGTATAGATTGTTTTACCGTCCGCGGAGACCGCCATGGCATTTATCTCGCAGGGGGTGCGGATGTCGTTGCGCTGCGGGAAGCTGCCCGGAGTATCGATGGCGCCCCACTTCAATACGCAGGTGGACGGTGTGCCCGCCTGCAAAGGCTCGGGGCAAAGGGATAAAAATAATAGAGTTATTGCCGTGGAAAGGCAGATAACTGCACAGTATTGTAAATAACCTATGTTTCCTGGGTGATGATTGGTTCTATCCACGCCGTGCTTCCCTGCTGCCAGGGTCCGCCAGATTCTACGCGGAAGATGAAATACACTTTCTTGCCGGCGAACTGGCTCAGGTCAACCTCATAAGCCTCAATTTTACTGGTGGAGTCTATCGTAACGGGCGGGAAATAGGTTATTTCGCTGCCCTGCATCGTGCCCAGCATGAATTTAGCCCCGGCAGGCGCCCGCGTATCGCGGGTCAGCCCCAGTTTGCAGGTGAATTTGCATTTGTGCGGGATATAGAACGGCTCAAGGGTCTCCGGTGTGCCGCGAAGCAGCCCAAAAGTACCCTGTATCCAGCCGCCGGCAGGTGGAGGCGCTACCAGAAGAGCCCCCTGGTAGCTTTCACCGTTTCCAAGCTGCGCGGTGGATATGTAGGCCAGTCCGGTATTGCTGTCTTTGATAATAGGCCAGTTAAGCGTGGTATCTCCGCTCTGCCAGTGCGCAGTATGAGCATAGCGCGCAAGGTTAATGCTCAGGAGAGGGCCAAAATTATGTTCAAGGCAGTTGTTGGCAGAGTTGCTTTCCACGCAGGCTGCTTCAGCATTAGCGCAGATCCTTATATTTACTGCGTCGGTAGTTGCTTCTGACCCTCCGGTATACCCAAACTTGGGCGAAAAATGGTATTGCTGTAACGCCTCGACGCGTTCCTCGCCGGGAGCGAGCGGTGCGACATAGTCCTTGGATTCCAGTAAATCGTTCCTGTACAGGTAGGTCATAGTCGGGCACGAAGCGAGATCGCCGGTGTTCTTAATGCGATAAACTGCAGCCTCCCCTGTTCACCGCATACAGCGTGTATGTAGTATCCACCGCTGGATTGACAGCCTGGCTGCCTTCCGCGGCGACCGTGCCCGGGGCAGGTTGTATATTCACACGTGATGCGCCGGTAACCTTCCACTTGAGCACCGCCTCCTGCCCTGCTGTTATCCGGGGCGGGTCATCTGTGAAAGAATTTATACCGGGTATGGGAACAGATGGGTCTTTCAGGATTGAGAAAGTACCCGAGGCCTTTGGTGCTCCGCTAATCGAGAGGTCAACCCGGTAGTCGCCGTTGATGAATCCATCTTCAGGCGCCGGCAGTGTGAATCCGACGTAGCAGTCTTTGTCGCAAACGGCCGTATCTTCCCGGATGACAGGTTTGGCCTCTTTAGACATGCCGCCTTTTACAGAGGTCCAACTGGCTTTGACCGTGGTAGCGGGGACAGCCCCGGAGACCCTGGCTGAGCAGCAAACCCGGGGACTATCGGCGTAAAAAGTGACCGTGGTATCTGCGGGACGGTAATCTGAGACGAATCCCGTTGTAAGTGTGACCTCTGAGATGGAGGGCTGCGGATTAAACAGCCCCGCACAGGCAGTTGAAGCCAGCATCGAAGCTAAAGCAAAGTACGCAATCGCCCTGTATAGTCTTATGTGCAGTGTCATAACGTAATCTCCAATGATAGTTGTTTTATATCGGATGTGTCAAGCATACGAGTAAATCAAATTTTCTTGATCCGCCTGAAATAGTTTTTAGTCATATAGGAGATCCATGCCCAATGGGTGATGATATGCGTGCTGAAGAAGGTCAGCAGCCCTACGGCCAGCCACTGGTGCGCCTGTACCCAGGTACGGCGGTCGAAGATCACGGCTTTGCCGGCTTCGCTGCCCTCGGGGAGCGCAAACCATAAGATGAAGCCCGATATCACGAGGAGTAATAAAATCAGGCCCTCGATAGCATCGAGGATATAGTGCATGGTGGCCTTTCTCATGTAAACCTCCGGGGCAGGCTTGGCATTATATAAAAGCATAGCATCTTTCAGGTTATAATTTGAAAACAGGGCGGGAATAAATGGCTACCACACCGGCTGTGGCTGATGAATCAGTATTCCCGGCTCGGGCAAATACCGGCCAGGCAGCACACAGAGCAGAGGGGGCGTTGTGCTTTGCAGGTTTTTCTGCCATGCTCTATCAGCAGGACGTGGCAACGGTAGATATCTCCGGGCGGGGTCAACTTCTCCATTTCAAGGTGTGCGGCATCGGCCGATAGCCTGTTTCTAATCAATCCCAGCCGCTTAACAACGCGGTACACGTGTGTGTCCACCGGGAAAGCCGGCATGCCCAGCGCAAAGAGCAGCACACAACTGGCTGTTTTCATGCCGACGCCCGGCAGTCGGAGCAGCCATTCCCGGGAGTCCCTGACCTTCCCCCGGGCGAGAAACTGCAGATCAAAGCCGGGAGCCGCTTTTTGCAGGGCCAACAGCGCGTTCTTAATATATTTGGCTTTAACGTCCGCCAGTCCTCCGGCACGTATGGCGCCGGCTATTTTAACGGATTCCGCTGACGCGACTTTATCCCACCCCGCGAAATTCTCAATCAGGGACTTGAAGGCGCGGCGGGAATTTATATCCGAAGTGTTTTGCGAGAGAATGGTCAGGACGAGTTCGTCCACGGGCTCAAGCCGCTTTTGCCAGGTGCGGTCGCCGTAGGCGGCAACGAGCTTAAACAAAATGGTCTTGATGCCTGGTTTTCGCATACCGTCAGGTGCACAACCTATTCACTATGTCTTTATACACTTCCGTGCCCTTGATGACGCTCTCAACAGCGATTTTTTCGTCAATGCCATGGATGGATTTCAGGTGGTCTGCCGGTATAATCGCCGGACAGAAGCCATAGGATAACATGCCAAGACCGCGGAAGAAGCGGGAGTCGGTAGTTCCCAGCATCAGGTAAGGCGCGGCGATGGCCCCGGGATAGTGGTCAATCAGCGCCTGCTCAATGATGCGGTAGCTATCCGTACTCATGTCTGATGAATTGCCCTCACCTTTCATGATGAACTCGATCTTGATCTCATCATCGTTCATCTGATGTTTCAGTAACTCGATCCACACATTTATTCCCTGGCCGGGCAGCAGCCTGGTATCAACTTCGGCCTCGGCGTAAGAGGGGATGACATTGACCTTATCACCCGAGTGCAGCGAATTCAGGCTGATGGTGTTGGTCAGCATGGCTTTGACCTGGGGCACGGCCAGCAAACCATTGTCCTCTATGATTTTTAACAGGGTGTCTTCTTTGCCGTCTTCAACAAATGGTTTGATAAATTCCCAGGCCGGGGCCATCCTCCTGAAATACTCTGCTACCACAGGCGTAACCCTGAGGGGGACCCGGTAATCGATAAGCCGGTTGACCGCCTGCGTTAACCTTTCCAGGGCGTTATCTCCGTGCGGAGTGGAGCCGTGGCCGGGTATGCCTTTTCGCTTGAGCTTTATCCAGCAGGGGCCTTTCTCAGCAGGAGAGATCATGGCCAGCAGCCTGCCGGGCACTATGCCCTCGGCTATATAGCTGCCTTCATTTAATACCAGCCCCGCCGGGAAGTCAGCGGGATGCTCACGCAGCAAATACTCAACGCCGCAGTCCGCGCCGGATTCTTCATCGGCCGTGGCCAGGAATATAAGGTCGCGGTTGAGAGCCACCTTACTATGCCAGACGTCGAGCATGGACAGCAGTTGCATGATGCCCAGTGACTTGGTATCCAG
>JAPLHJ010000061.1 GCA_026389675.1 Chloroflexota bacterium
CATGGGTGTGGTGGCCGCATAGTCCATATAGACGCGCTGCATATTTACTTCTCCTCCTGGAACAGCCATGTCGAGAGGTAGCGCTCGCCCGTATCGGGCAAGATTACCACAATCAATTTGCCCCTGTTATCGGATCTCAGCGCCACCTGTAAAGCCGCCCAGGCTGCCGCACCGGAAGAGATACCGGCAAGTATCCCCTCCTCCCTGGCAAGGCGCCTGGCCATAATGCCGGCATCCTCAGCAGTAACCTTAATAATCTCGTCGAGCAGGTCGGCCCGCAAGATATCCGGCACAAAGCCTGCCCCGATGCCCTGTATTTTGTTAGGTCCCGGCTTGCCCCCGGAAAGAACAGGCGAAGAATCCGGCTCAACGGCAACAACCTTGAAGCCCGGCTTACGCGGCTTTAAAGCTTCGGCGATGCCGGTGATAGTGCCGCCGGTGCCTACTCCGGCTACAACCATGTCCACTTTGCCATCCGTATCCCTCCAGATCTCCTCCGCTGTGGTGTACTGCCTTTTTGATCGCGCCGGGCATGCCTTCGGCGCCCGGTGTCAATATCAGCTCCGCGCCCAGGATAGACAGCAGCTTCCTCCTCTCCAATGAGACCGAGTCCGGCATGACCAGCGTGATGCGGTACCCGCGGGCGGCGCAGACAAAAGCCAGGGCAATGCCGGTATTTCCGCTGGTAGGCTCAACCAGCACCGTATCCTTTCTGATCAGGCCCTTCTCTTCGGCATCCAGGATCATGGCAACACCAACGCGGTCCTTTATGCTGCCCAGCGGGTTGAATGATTCCAGCTTGGCCAGCACTTCAGCATAAGCGCCGCCGGTGACCATATTCAGCTTCACCAGGGGTGTATTGCCGATCAATTGCAGGGAATCACCCGCTATCCCGCGCCTCAAGACAGGGATTTCAATCCCTTTGAACCTGATTACCTCTTTTCCAATATCCATCTGCTTTTTACCCTCTCCTGTCAGCTTAACCTGTATAGTTTAGCGCAAATTTATTCCAGTTCGATTTCGCCGAACCTTCATTCGGCAATGCCTCCACCCACTAACACGTCTCCATCATAAAAAACGATCGCCTGCCCGCGCGCAGCGCCTACCCGGGGCTCTGTGTAAGTAACCAGCGCTTTCCCGTTTTCACATGGTTCTATAACAGCAGCATAGCCCTCGTGCGTGCTTCTTATCCTGGCATTGACCTGCATGGCACCCTTCAGCGATTCACAGGATATATAGTTTATATCGGAAACAATTTGCTTTTCAGTATACAAGTCTTCTACGCTGCCCACGATGACCGAGTTGCTTCCCGCATTTTTGTCAATTACATACAATGGCTCCTGGGAGGCGATGGCAAGCCCCCTGCGCTGTCCGGGTGTGTAATAAACTATACCCTTATGCATCCCCAGAACCTTACCCCACTTATCCACGACCGGACCGGGTACCGCTCTGCCCTCAAACAGCGCAGCATAATCGCCGCCGGCAAAGTCCTGGCTCTCCTTCCTGGTTTCAACACCCAGTTCCATTTCAACGCACAGTTTGCGCACTTCCTGCTTCAGGTACCCGCCCAGCGGGAACAACGTGCGCGCTAACTGGTCTTGAGTCAACCCGTAGAGAAAATATGATTGGTCCTTTTTACCGTCCCTGCCTTTCTTCAGCAGGTAACGTCCGCTACCGTCCCGCTCAACCCGGGCATAGTGCCCGCTGGCAAAGAAGTCCGCTTCAATGCCGCCGGCCAGCGCTTTCTCCCACAATGCCCCGAACTTGACCAGTTTATTACAACGCACACAGGGGTTAGGTGTGTTCCCTGACATGTATTCACTGTAAAAATAGTCCAGCACCCGGGCTTTAAATTCGCCCGCCATGTCTATCACGTGAAACGGGATATCGAGCCTGGCAGCCGCCCGGCGGGCGCTTTCTATGCCATCCTGCTGTCCCGGCCCGAAGCAACCACTCTGGCAGGCCGGACTACTGGCATCCCAGGTCTTCATGGTGACACCGGTAACTATGTAGCCCCGCTTTACCAGCAAAGCGGCAGCTGCCAACGAATCGACACCACCGCTCATACCTACTATTACTTTAATATCACTCAATTCACCGATATTCTATCTTAAATTCATCAATGCTTCATATATACCCGTTACTATTATAAAATAGCAAATGTAATAAACACGACGTATCCTATAATTAACATCACTAAATCTGAAAGGGGGAGGATTAAATGAACCTTTACCAAATAGTGGCCAAGGACATAATGCGCCGAAAGAGGCGTGTATTATATGCCGCCCTGGGCGTTGTCATAGGTACTATGACTGTCGTTGGCATACTCACCATCGCCTCCGCCGGTGAGGCGAAGATATATAAGCAGCTGGAACAGTACGGGCCAAATTTAACGGTGATACCGGCGATAAACAACCTGGATATGAAATTGGGCAACCTCAGCATGGGCACGCTGACAGTCGGGGAAAATTATATTCCCGAGGATCAATTGCCCAGGATCAGGCAAATAGCGGACAGTAAAATTAGAGAGGCACTGAAAATCACCGACGAGGGAGATATTGCTACGATCGCACCCAAGCTTTTTGAGAACACAAAGGTAAACGGAGTATCGCTGGTGGTAGTCGGGGTGGACC
>JAPLHJ010000015.1:0-898 GCA_026389675.1 Chloroflexota bacterium
CGTTGCGGGAAGGAGGTCGATGGAAAGGCTGGCCGGCCCTGCATCCAGCGCATCCGCCACGGCCAGGCTCATAAGCAATACCGCGGGGCCGCTGACCCCGTATTGGGTGAAGATGAGGCCGCCTTTGCGGCTCTCAATAAGAGGAGGCCTTGGTTTGCGTCCCCCGATACCGCGCCCGCAATCGTGAGGGGGTATGTGCGAGATATCTATTTCCTGTGCCGAAAAGGCAAAGGAGGTCAACCTTATATCCTGCAGGCTGATGCCCTGCAGCGCCCCGGCCTGCCGCTTTTCTTTCACGACCAGCGGGACCAGTGAGGGGCGCAGTTTTACGATGGTGTGCCCGAGCGCGGCCGCCATGCGGCAACCGTCCCCGGTCGATCCTGTCTGCGGGTAGGAGGACCCGCCGGTTGATAGAACGACCGCATCCGCCGGGTAGACATTACCGGCTGTTTTTACCGCGCTGATACAGCCTTTGATTGTCTCAATTTCGACAACACGTGTACCTGTCACAAGGTGGGCCCCGTTTTCTTGCAGGTATTGCTGAAGGACGCGCACCACACCGGCAGCCTTGCCGGAAGAGGGGAAAACGCGGCCGCCGGGCTCAACCATTGTACTGACCCCGTAGCTTTTCAATAATTCAAGCAGTTCCTCGCGGAAAAAGTGCTGAAAAGCAGGGTAAAGGAATTTGCCGTTGCGGCCGTACATGGAGATGAAGCTATCGATGCTCAGCGTATTGGTGAGGTTACAGCGTGTATTGCCGCTGATCAGCACCTTCTTGCCGGGGCGCTCCATTTTCTCCAGCAGTGTCACCGAGGCGCCCTTCTGCGCTGCGCGCCCGGCGGCCAGCATGCCGGCGGCGCCTCCCCCGGCCACAACAACCTTTTTGCTGCTCATTCTA
>JAPLHJ010000015.1:972-3238 GCA_026389675.1 Chloroflexota bacterium
GAGGGTCGACGGCGCGGGCAAAGCTGGAATACTCGACCACACCCGCCGATTTACAGGGATAGTCCTCCAGTCCTTTGCGCCTGCGGGCATCCTGCACACGGCAGTTAACCATCCTGAATATCAGGCTATGGCTCTCCCTCTCTATCGACTGAACGTTTATGCGCGAGTAGAGCCGGCAGCCCAGCGCGGCTTCCAGCGCGTCCAACCCGCCTCCTTCCGCCAGCCCCAGTATCTCCTTTATGCGGTGAGCCTCAAATGGCGAGAACTTGCTCCAGCAGGTGTCGTTGCAGCGCTTGGCAGTGAAGATCTCCCGCCGTTTCTCCACGGCCCGGAACCACAGCCCGTCGCCGGCCAGCCAGTTGGCGGCTATGGCATCCAAAAGGCCGAGGAGCTTCTCCCGCGGTAGCTTTGATAACGAACGAGGCAGACCGTTTTCCTGCTCGAAACCCAGCGTCTCTGCGAGACGTTTCATCATAAGAGGATAATACCGGGCGAAGACCTCCGACTCAGCCTGTAGCGCCTCTTCGAGTCCAAGCTGGTAGTTAACCTCGTTGAACCATATACCGTAATGCAGCGCGCTGCGCCGCAGGAAATCCACCGCCAACCCGGCCAATCCGTTATTATCTATCTTTTCCAGGCTACCGCCGTCAGCCATGGGCGCACTCCTTTCCGGGCAGAGCCGGATTCCTGACTTTAAATCAAATCTGTATTATAATAACACTGCTGGCGCCGTTATGCCCCAGGATTGCTTCGTCGCTATGCTCCTCGCAATGACAATTATAAAAGCGCTCGCAATGACGTTTTTGTATACTATCACCGGCGGGCAGTAAAAACTCGCAATGACATTTTTGTACACCAGTGCCGGCAAGGCAGGAACATCGGGTTAACATATGAAAAAACAGGGCGTGCTGACACGCGAAGATATACTTGAGATGTTGAAACTGCAGCCCCCGCTGATAGAGGCGGCGCTCAACCTGGAGGAGCAGTTGCAGCCCAACGGCATCGACCTGACTGTGCGGGAGATAAGCTCTTTTTCATCGCGCGGCAATTTGACGGAGTCCAATGAGGGCCGCGAGTTGTCCCGTACCTCACCCATAATATTCGACGCCCACGGCGGAGCCGACCTCATGCCAGGGGCTTACTTAGTCACCTTTAACGAGGTAGTTTCCCTGCCGGCCGATGTCATGGCGCTGGGCAGGCCGCGCTCAAGCCTCAACCGCTGCGGCGTCAGCATGCATAGCGCCGTCTGGGATGCCGGGTATTCCGGCCGGTCGCAATCCATGCTGGTCGTGTATAATGCTCACGGCTTTAGGCTGCACAGGAATGCCAGGGTGATGCAACTGGTGTTTTTCCATACCACGCGGGAAGTCAGAGAAGGTTACAGCGGAAAATACCAGAACGAAAATATCAAGGCTGTTATTAAGGAGAACCCATCGAAATGAAGATTACGAGAATCGCGGTTTATATGCTGGCGGCGGTTGCCCTGGTTTTGCCGCTGGCCGGCTGTATCTATGCGCCGGGCATCGAAAGTGCGGTCATATGCAAGGCCGTGTCCAAGAGCGGTGAACCGATGCAGGTCACGGATAACCTTACACCGGATATCGGCACGATTTATTGCTCGGTGAAACTCGCATCACCCTCGGCAAAGTCGAAGTTGAAGGCCGAGTGGTATGTAGTCAAGAGCGAAGAGGCCGGATTGAACGATTACCTGATCGGCACAGAGACGGTGGCGGCAGACGCACCCTATGCGGTCTTTGCCTTTGCCCGTTCGGATAAGTTGCTGCCGCGCGGTGATTACCAGGTGAAACTCTATTTTGACGATAAATTTGTGCAGTCTGCGCCTTTTTATGTGCAGGGGCAGGCTGCGGCATCCTCTACAACCCTGAGCGACGCGACCACGTGTGCCGGTTTGGACCAACTGACCGGCAAACCGGTCAGCATCACCGGCATATTCCCAAGCGATGCGTCAAGCATATGTTGTTCGGTGAGGGTCAGCGGAGCGCAGTTCAACGACCAGGTTAAAGCGCGCTGGACCTATATAAGCGGGGAACTCGCGGGCTTTCAGGGGAAGACTATTGCCGAACAAAGCGCCAAAGTTGAAGGCAGGGAATATCTAAGTTACTCCTTCGGGCCCAAGGCAGGCCAGCCTTTCCCCAGGGGCGATTACAGCGTCGGTTTATACGTTGATGACAGGGAACTGGTAAACCTGCCTTTCAGTGTTGTTGCGCCGGCGGATATCAAGGGCCCTTACGTGGGCGAGACGGCA
>JAPLHJ010000302.1 GCA_026389675.1 Chloroflexota bacterium
CTGGGGCTCATCTCGATATTATGGGCATTTTACGGTTACAGCCTTTGCTTTGGACCTGATTTCAAAGGGCTATTCGGCGGGCTGCAGTGGGCCGGCCTGATGAACGTGGGCATGGAACCTTCCAGCACCTATGCTACTACCATCCCCCACTTCCTCTGTATGATGTTCCAGGCCACTTTCGCCATCATCACAGTGGCGCTTATCACGGGCGGTGTGGTGGAGCGCATCAGGTTCAGTGCCCTGCTATTCTTCTCAATAATCTGGTTTACAGTGGTATATTGCCCGATTGCACACTGGGTGTGGGGAAGCGGCGGCTGGCTGGCTAACCTGGGAGTACTGGATTTTGCCGGCGGTACCGTGGTACATATCAACGCCGGGTTTGCAGCTCTGGCTATAGCATTGGTCCTCGGGCCCCGGCGCGGTTTCGAAGAGAGAGAGGTGATGGAGCCCAACAGCATTCCATATGTGGTGCTTGGTACCGCCCTGCTGTGGTTCGGCTGGTTCGGCTTTAATGCCGGCAGCGCGCTTGGCGCCAACGGACTGGCCGCCAGCGCCTTCGCCTCCACCAATTTTGCCGGAGCGTCTGCTGCCATAACGTGGCTCATACTCGGGTGGATACACCGCAGGCCGTCGGTACTGGGTGTCGCCACAGGGGCAGTAGTGGGACTGGCCACTGTAACACCGGCTTCCGGATATATCCACCCCATGGCCGCCATACCTATCGGAATAGGGGCAGCTATCATTTCCTACTATGTCATGCTCTGGCGCAATAAATCCAACAAGATAGATGAATCACTGGACGTTTTTGCCTGTCACGGTGTGGGAGGTACGATCGGCACTATCGCAGCCGGGCTGCTGGCGACAGCTGCTATTGGGGGAAAGTCAGGTTTGATTGATGGCAACGGGACGCAGGTGCTTATCCAAATGTTGGCCGTGGCGGTTACCGCCGGTTATTCATTCGGCATGACCTGGGTAGTGGCCAAAGCGGTCGACGCCACTTTTGGCCTGCGCGTTAAGAACGAGGAGGAGTTGGTAGGGCTGGACATATCGCAACATGGCGAGAGGGCTTACGGAGGTTTTTCTTAAAATCAGGCGATAATTAAGGAAAACCGCTCATTTTCCAGCCGCGGGATGGTAAATTCCAATGCCAACCTCCGATTTTTAGAAATATTTTCGGTAAAACCGGCTAATTTAATCTGTTTGTAACATTTCACAGTTAGATTTACTACATAAATAAATGGAACGTGAGTGGCAATCGAATAGAACCCACTCGAGTTTTATTTAAAACAAAATAAAGGAGGAACAATTTGGCATCTGAGAAAATGACACCGGAAAAAATTCTCAAGAAGGTCAAGGATGAAAATATCAAGTTCATCGACCTGAAATTCAACGACCTGCCTGGCCTGTGGCAGCATTTTACCATCACAGCAGGACAGCTTAATGGCAATCCCGATTCCGATCCCGCCAAGGGAGGTATCTGGGCGGAAGGCATCGGCTTCGACGGCTCCAGCATCCGTGGCTTCCAGGAGATCCAGGAAAGCGACATGATCCTTAAGCTCGAGCCTGACACTGCGATCATCGACCCCATCTGTGAGCACCCCACCCTCAGTATTATCTGTGATATTTTCGACCCGGTATCCAAGAAACCTTATACCAGGGACCCCAGGTACATCGCCAAGAAAGCCGTAAAGTATTTGAAATCCACAGGACTGGCCGATACCTGCTACTGCGGTCCCGAGCAGGAGTTCTTCATTTTCGACGACGTACGCTTCGACCAGGATCAGCGCAGCGGCTACTACTACATCGACTCCATTGAAGCCGACTGGAACACCGGTAAAGATGAAAAGCCAAATCTGGGATATAAACCAAGATACAAAGAAGGCTATTTCCCGGTTGCACCGCATGACTCGTTGCAGGACCTCAGGTCTGAGATTGTGGAAACCATGGAATCAGCCGGCCTCGAGATAGAGGTTCACCACCATGAGGTGGCTACCGCCGGTCAGTGCGAGATCGATATGAAATACAAGGACCTGCTCAAGATGGGTGACCAGATGATGTGGTTCAAATACGTCATCAAGAATGTATGCCGCAAACATAACAAGGTCGCCACCTTCATGCCCAAGCCAATCTTCCAGGATAATGGCTCAGGCATGCATGTGCATCAAAGCTTGTTCAAAGATGGCAAGAATATGTTTTTCGATCCTAAGGGCTATGCGCTCATCAGCCAGACCTGCAAATATTATATCGGCGGACTTCTCAAGCATGCCGAAGCCCTATCCGCGATATGCTCCCCGACCACCAACTCTTACAAGAGATTGGTACCCGGATTTGAAGCGCCGGTTAACCTGGTGTATTCAGCACGCAACCGCAGTGCGGCTGTTCGCATACCCATGTACTCCGAGAACCCCAATGCCAAGAGAATTGAATACCGACCTCCCGACAATACCTGCAACGGCTACCTCGCGCTATCCGCACTCCTGATGGCCGGACTTGACGGTATAGAGAACAAGATCGATCCGGGCGAGCCCTTCGACAAGGATACTTACACTCTCAGCGCCAAAGAGTCTAAAAAGCTGAAAACCGTCCCGGGTTCTCTCGAACAGGCCGTCAACGCACTGGAAAAGGACCACAAGTTCCTCCTGAAAGGCGACGTCTTCACCCAGGATGCTATCAATGTATGGATCAATTACAAGCGCACTAAGGAGATCGATGAAAGGAGATCGATGAGATAAGGCTCAGGCCTCACCCCCACGAGTTTTACCTGTATTTCGACATTTAGCCCTGCCCCAACCGGGAGAGGCGCAGGCTAAAGCCTGCGCCTCTCTTTTTACCCCTGTAATGAACTCCCGGACGCTATGCAAATAGTTTTGACTTTGCATGGGATTTATGTTTTGATTACAAAGCGCGACAACAATATATTAGGGAGGAACTATGGTAAAGAAAGACAGGGCTGAAGCGGTAGAATATGTGCTCAAAATGGCCAAGGAGCACGATATTAAATTTGTGAACCTGTGGTTCACAGACATTCTTGGTTTTCTGAAGAGCTTTTCCATTACCGTCTCGGAGCTTGAACACGCCATGGAGGACGGCATGGGCTTCGACGGGTCATCTATTGAAGGCTATGCCCGTATTGATGAAAGCGATATGATCGCACTTCCCGACCCCGACACCTTCCAATTGCTTCCCTGGAGGCCCAAGGAACAGTCGGTCGGCCGCATGTTCTGCGATATACACAGGCCCGGCGGGCAGCCTTTTGATGGCGACCCCAGGTACGTACTCAAACAGAACCTGAAGCGAGCAGCTGACCTCGGCTATACCTTCTATGTCGGCCCCGAGCTGGAATTCTTCTATTTTAAAGATAACAAGAGTACCGAGATACTGGATTCCGGCGGCTACTTTGATCTGGTGCCGCTGGATATGGCGGTGGACCTGCGCAGGCAAACGGTCCTTGCCCTCGAGGACATGGGCATCGGCATTGAATACTCCCACCACGAGGTAGCTCCCAGCCAGCACGAGATAGATATGCGTTACACCGATGCCCTCACCATGGCTGACAGCGTGATGACCTACAGGCTGGTAGTCAAACAGGTTGCCATGGAAAATGGCGTTTACGCTACATTTATGCCCAAGCCGATATTCGGTGAAAACGGCAGCGGCATGCATGTCCATCAGTCATTGTTCAAAGGCGAGAGGAATGCCTTCTTCGATAAAAACGACCCGTTCCACCTGTCGAAAATAGCCAGGAACTAAGTCATTGTTCAAAGGCGAGAGGAATGCCTTCTTCGATAAAAACGACCCGTTCCACCTGTCGAAAATAGCCAGGAACTACATAGCGGGGGTGCTTAAACACGCCCCGGATATAACCTCGGTGACCAGCCAGTGGATCAATTCCTACAAGCGCCTGGTGCCTGGCTATGAAGCGCCGGTTTACCTGTCATGGGCCAGGCGCAACCGCGCCGACCTGGTCAGGGTACCTGAATACCAGCCGGGACGCGAAACAGCCACGCGCATTGAATACAGGTCGCCGGACCCGGCCTGCAATCCTTACCTGGTCTTCAGCGTGATGCTGGCCGCCGGCCTTGAAGGCATTGAAAAAGGCTATGAACCTCCTGCACCCGTGGAGGAGAATGTTTACCTGATGACCGACGAGCAGAGAAAGAAGCGCGGCATCAAAACCCTGCCTGGCAGCCTGGATGAGGCCGTAGCCCTTACCGAGAAAAGCGCCCTGGTGAAAAAAGCGCTGGGCGATCACGTTTTCAATGCTTTTATCAAGAACAAGAAAGTTGAATGCACACAGTACAGGATACAGGTCACGGAATACGAAATTAAGAAATACCTGCCCATCCTGTAGTTGTACACATTACTATAAGGAATCGTTTACGCCGCCTGTTCAAAACAGGCGGCGTAAATCTATTATAATATTTTCATTATGAAAATTGGTGTACTTGCACTGCAGGGCGCCTTCATCGAGCATATACACATGTTCGGCAAAATCGGCGTGGAAGCTGTGGAGATACGGCTCCCCGGCCAGCTTGAGCAGGTGAACGGGCTGGTCATACCTGGTGGCGAGAGCACCACCATGATGAAGTTGATGCACGACTATAGGCTGGTGACACCCATCAAGAAAATAGCAGCCAAACAGATACCCATCTGGGGTACCTGCGCTGGCATGATATGCATAGCCAGGATGGCCATCAACCCGGACTCTTCAGCGATGCAAACATTGGCGCTGATGGATATCACGGTGAGGCGCAACGCTTTCGGCCGTCAGGTGGACAGCTTCGAAGCTGAACTGCCGGTTACCGGGCTACAGGGCGGGCCTTTCCACGGCGTGTTTATCCGCGCCCCTTATATCGAAAAGGCGGGCGGCGGTGTGCAGGTGCTGGCAGCCCTGGCGGACGGGGAAATCGTGGCCGCCAGGCAGGGTAACCTGCTGGCCACATCCTTCCACCCCGAATTGACCGGCGACCCCAGGATCCACAGTTATTTCGCAGGCATCGCCAAAGGCTGAGCAGGCGCCTCATTCACCGTCGCCGGCACAGGCTGGTTGGCGATAACCTTATGCAGGTAATCCTCGGCCCATTTCACCAGTTCGTCGCCCTTCAAATCCGATTTGTAATCCGGGGTAAGGCCTGTCCCGCTGATCAGTGTGCCATTGGGCGTATAGTAGTGGGCTATGGTTATCTTAATGGCCGACCCATCGTCCAATTTGATAATGTTCTGCACGCTGGCTTTGCCGAAGGTTTGCTGGCCCGCCAGTTTAGCCCTCTCGTTGTCCTGCAGTGCCCCTGCTACGATCTCGCTGGCGCTGGCGCTGCCTCCGTTGACCAGTATAATCACCGGTATATCCTTGGCTATTCCGCCCGGCTTGACCTTCTGCACGGACTCCATGCCATCCTTGTCCACGATCTTGACCACGATACCCCTGACCAGGAACTGGCTGGAGACATCGATCGCCTGGTCGAGGAGACCACCGGGATTGTCGCGCAGGTCGAGTATCAGGCCTTTGGCGCCTTTATCAAATGAGTCCTGTAACGCCTTCTTGAAATCGCCGATGGTAGGCACCAAGAATTGCTGTATGCGTATATAAGCGAGGTCTCCGCGCATCTCGGATTTGACCGAGTCCACCCTTATCTCGTTGCGCGTGACGGATACCTCGAAGGGCTCCTTATCCCCCTGCCTGTAAAGCGTAAGCACCACTTTCGTTCCCGCCTGGCCGCGGATTTTTTGTGAGGCCTCATCGGTATTTAACTGCTCGGTGGAAAGGCCGTCGATTTTAAGTATCATATCGCCCGATTTAATTCCCGCAGTTTCCGCGGGCGAACCGGGCATGGGAGCGATAATCACTATCTGCTTATCCTTTTTCCCTATGTAGGCCCCGATGCCCTGGTAAAGGCCGGTGTATTCAATCATGGTAGACGCGTAAGATTGAGGCGAATAATATTCAGTATAGGGATCTCCCACCGCTTCCACCATACCGCGGATGGCGCCCTGCGCCATCTTCCCCGGGTCGAGCTTGCCCTTTTCCACGTAATTGGCCTGGATTTTCTGCCAGGCCTCGCTCAGCTCCAGGAATTGCGCCGGCAAGTCCTTCAACGTTTTCTGGTCAGCCGCGCTGGGAACGAATTTCATGTCGCAGCCCGCCATCGGCACGGCCACCAATATCAACATTATTGCCAGCACGATGCTCAAGACGAAGTTCTTTTTAGCTTCCATTCACTTTACTCCGGTTTTGGATTTTGCGCGTAGATTGAAAATAAACTTACTAATTTTAATCCTATTGCCATGGATTTCCAAAGATTGTACCAAGCAGGCCTGTAAGCCGATTTCTGTGCCTCCGCGTTAACGGAGCGGTGACCATCCATCTATCCGCGGTATTGCCACCGCGGTACTGCGACCAACCCGGGGTCGGCCCAGGCGTGCCATATCCCCCTATTAGGTCTTGCTCCGGGTGGGGTTTGCACGGCCGGCCGGTCACCCGGCCGCCGGTGAGCTCTTGCCTCACCATTTCACCCTTACCCCTCTTGCGAAGGGCGGTATGTTTCTGTTGCACTTTCCGTAGGATCACCCCTCCTGGGCGTTACCCAGCACCCTGCCTGGCGGAGTTCGGACTTTCCTCTACGATTTACTCAACCGCAGCGATCACCCGGCCTGCTTGGCTCATCTACTCTACAACTTGTCTGCTAACAGGTCAAATGTGTCAGCTGAGATACAGTATGCGGCCGCAGTTGTCGCACAGGACGATGGCATTGCCGCGGACGCGCTGTTGTTCACTTATCGATAAGGTCACCCGGCAGCCCAGGCAACGGCCCTGCTCGACCTTCACCACCGCCTGTCCCTTCCTGGCCCTGACGCCCTCGTATATTGACAGCGTTCCGGGGTCGACCGAGTTCAATATCTCTATGCGCTTGTTTTCCGACGCCGCAAGCTCAGCCTTCAATTTTTCGGCCTGTACCTGCAGTTCACCTTTCTCCACCTGCCAGGCTGTTTCCGCGCTTTTGAAGGTCTCTTTCAGCTTCCTGACTGCAACCTTGCCAGACTCTATTTTCTCCATCAATTCCAGCAGCGTATCATCCTTCTTGGAAAGGTTGGCCTTGAGCATGTTGCCTTCCTGCTCGTATCCCAGCAGCTCCTTGGGGTTCTTGATCCTGCCGCCGTAAAGCTTGTCGTTTATCTGCCCGATATTGGCGCGCAGCGTCTCAGCTTCGGCGTCGAGATCTTTGTACTGTTTCTCCAGCCCGGCGAGCTCCTTTTCCGCCGCCGACAGGTTGTTCCTGGCCTGCTCAAGGGCCTCGTTGCGGCTGATCCTCCCATCGATCTCATCGAGCTGCTTGCGGACGGCCTGGATCAGATGATCCACCTGCTGCAACTCAAATACACGTTTGGCAAGGCTCATTGCAGGGCATTTTACGATAGACTATTGTTTATGTCAAAGCTCCCCGGTCAGTGCGGATAATCCAGCAACACCACCTGCGTACTGGCCGGGATACTGGTCCTGGTCACTATCAACTTGGGCTGCGCGGCTAGCTCCTTGATGCCCATCTCTTTGAGGAATCTCTCGGGGAATTCGAGTTCGGCCTTTTCGGCGGCTGTTTTATAATGCATGGGTATCACGTAGCCGGGGTTGAGGTTGCGTACCAGGTCGGCGGCCACGGTAGCCCCGATGGTGGACTGTCCTCCCACCGGCACAAATAGCACATTGATATTTCCCAGTTCGCCGGTTACCTCGGGGGTAAGCGCGTGCCCCAGGTCGCCCAGGTGACACAAGACCAGGCCTTCCATCTCGATTACATACATCGTGTTTTTACCGGACTTCTTGCCCTGCGCATCGTCGTGAAAAGACGGGATGCCGGTGACGAATGTATCTTTTATCTCGTACTCGCCCG
>JAPLHJ010000024.1 GCA_026389675.1 Chloroflexota bacterium
AGTATAAACAGTGGATGTAGCCGGTGAAATTAGCTTGATTCCCGCGGCATCAACCAGACCTATACCATGATCTATCCTGACCGAGTTAGCTCCAGTAACATTCCACAACAGAGTTGATGTGCCACCGGGATTAATCGTAGCCGGATTATTACTAAATACTCCAATAACCGGGAGCGATCCGACAGGTTGGGAAGCATTGGGCGGCGCCACTTGAAATGTAAAACAACCTGGTATGAGAATCAGAAGTAGAAGTGATAAAGAAAGAAAAATAAACCTTTTCAACGGGGTTACCTCCAAAATATGTTGCCTATGAAATCGACACGTCCTTAACCTTGTATTTTTAACAGTTGGCTAAAACTTTTTATGCGTTACATCCAATACTTTAACCTATTCTTAAACCTTTTATTATTGATCGCTGCCTGTTATTGAGACGTGTCAGCCACTAATAGCAATTGGAATAATCTTCTCATGCGAGATATGGATTAGTAATATAATAAACAGGCAGAAAGTTAAATAGTTATGACATTTTGACAAAGGAGCAGGCCCAGGTCTAAGTCCTTTGAGAAAACACACTCGTCAGGAATAATTAACCTGATAGAAGTACTGATTCAGATAGAACGTTATATACGGAATTGATTAGATGCTTTCAGCCCTCAAGATGTATTACAGGCAGGGTAAAGTAGAAGGTGGCGCCTTCCCCAGGCGCTGATTCAACCCAGATTTTACCGCCGTGAGCTTCCACCAGGCGGAGGCACACCATGAGTCCTAATCCGATTCCTTTAGTCTTACCGAATGGCTCTAACCCCAAACGCTGAAAAGAATTAAAAAGCCTGGCCTGATCCGCTGCAGATATACCGCTACCATGATCTCTGACACCAATTACGAGACGATCCGGCTCCTGTCTGGCAAAGACCCTTATCTTGCTTCCATCGGGCGAATATTTAACCGCATTCTGTACCAAATTGTATAATACCCGCCTGACTCGTAACGTATCGGCTTCTACCGGTGGTATCCCGCTGGGGAAATCCAGTATAAACTGGTGTGCAGATTTCCCTTGGAATTCCTTAATCACATCCTTTGCCAGTTGTTTAATCATCATTGGCTCGGGGAAGAGCAGCAACTGTTTGGCCTGCGTACGGGAAAGTTCAAGTAGATTATCCAGAACGTGAGACAACGTTTCAGCCTCGACAAGGGCACCGTTAAGAAGTTCGTTTATCTCATCTTGAGGAAGAAGTTCACCCCTGTCCAGGGCTGTATGGAGGCTTCCTATAATAACCGTCAGCGGTGTACGCATTTCGTGAGATACCAGGCCGATGAACTCGTCTTTCAAATGGTCTAATTCTGTACGTCCGGTGACGTCACGTATAACGGCCAGCATACCTATTACCTTGCCGTCCTTGTTTTTAATCGCGCTTATTGAGGACTGAACATAAATCCGTACTCCATCTCGCTTTATATGTATATTATCTCCTGACCAAAACCCTCTTGTTGCCAATGCTTGTACTGAAGCCTGCTCATCTTCGGTTTTCACCCAGAGCTGTTGATAAAGTTCCCCTAATAGCTGTCCAGACGACCCCTCCTCACTTAAGCCATACAGTCGTTCTGCACCTCTATTCCAGTAATTTACTCTGTTATTATTATCAACGACAACTACCGCATCACTAATCTTATCAAGCACCTCCCCATGAAATCTGAGCTGCCTTTCAATTTGTTTGCGCTCCGTTATATCGCGGATATTACACTGGATAATGCGGGCATGATTAACTTTATATATATTGGATACAAATTCAACCTGGATTTCACGTTTGTCCCAGGTTTCAAGTGGTAAATCCTCATAACGTACGTAATCTTTATCCTGCAATTCTCGATAGGCAATTTTACTTGCCGCAATATCTTTGAATGGTCCTATCTCCCAAAGCCTCTTTCCTATAAATTCCTTATAGGGATAGCCCAACATATCTATTAGAAACCGATTTACATCCAGGATTTGACCGGTTTCTGCATCGAGAATCAATATACCATCTTGTGCCGTTTCAAAAAGGCGTCTATAGCGAATTTCAGAGTCCTTCAAGAGGTGCTTTGCAGCATCACTCCTGGTTTTTGCCACGCCCTTTTTTTTAGTTCTCTGACGCAATAAGTCCAGTTCTTCAATAAGTTGAGCTTTTGTTTTTCGGCTTTCTTTCATATCACGACTCCCGCCATAATGCCATTTGTGATAGCTCGAAGCTTCTTAAAATTTCCGCGCACAACTAATTTATATGATACAGCTCAATAGTTGTCAACAGTACGCATCTTGACATCTGTTCAATCTGAATATTATTATGGCAGGCACGATGGCTGGTCGAAAGCAGAGTTTGAAGAAGTACCGGTTACTGGTGGTTGACGACGAAATACGGATCCTGAATTTTCTCAGGTCAAACCTGAGAGCACTGGGATATGAAGTGGTAACTGCCAACAACGGTCTTGAGGCCTTAGAGCAGTTTCATGCCACCCAGCCCGACTTGATCTTGCTTGACATACTCATGCCTAAAATGAGTGGGTTCGATGTGCTTAAAGAGATACGTGGTTTTTCCAAGGTACCTGTCATATTTCTCAGCGCCAAGGGAAGTGAAAGTGACAAAATAGCTGGGCTGGACATGGGGGCCGATGACTATATGCCAAAACCTTTTAATCCTGATGAACTGGTATCCAGAATTGAAGCAGTGATGCGCCGGTTCAGACCTAACGTAGCTATAATTCCAGATGAGCTTTCTTTAGGCGATATTACCATTGATTTCAAGGCACATAAGGTAATGGTTAGAGGTAATATAATATACTTAACCCGGTTAGAGTGGCTATTACTCAGCGAATTAGCCTTAAATGCTGACCATCTAATGAGCTATGAGGATCTTTTAGTCCGCGTCTGGGGTGCTGAATACCGTGATGACGTTCAATTCCTCAGGACATGGATTAGCCGTCTGAGACGTAAAATCGAAGAGAAACCTGACGATCCCCAAATCATTTTAACCGTCACTAAAATGGGCTATATTTTAAAGAGATCCCAGCCCTGAGATTTTCAAGAAAACCCCGTCCACCAGGTATTCAATAGTATCCTCAGTCACGGTTAGCAACAATCCAAAATTGTCATAACTTTTTCATATCTTTTTACTGAATTATATGACTATTCCATTCTTAACCGTCTAACATGTAGATAATATATTTTAAAGGAGGAGTTCTATCATGCCTAAAGTTAGTGGTTTGTTAATGGGGATACTATCCATATTAGCGGGTATCCTGGTCATCTGGATGCCTGGCTTGTTATCGTGGATCGTCGGCATTTACCTGATTGTTATAGGTATTTTGGCCATTATAGCTGTTCGTAAGTAAAAGTGGCGGTCAGGCAAGAAGCATTTGGGGGGGTGTAGTCGTAGACTGCACCCCATTCCATTGTGTGTCAGCCGGGATAACCCCCTGCTACCTTGGAGATGCCCATATTTTATCAACCTGTTCTCTTATGTTAATATAGTCTGAAGATCATAATAAATAGAGACCATACATATTAAGAGAGGTGGCTATGAATGTCTTAATAATTATTGGTATTATTCTCTTTGTTTTGTGGCTGCTGGGATTCATTTTTTTCCGTACTTTGGGTTGGCTGATCCATATAGCACTAATCGTTGCAGTTATTCTTATAATTATCTGGCTGCTGCGCAGCGTATTTGGACTTTTTTAACCATTCCAATTCCTTTTTTAGGTGCTTATCCTTAAAACGGGAGCATGAGATTGTAGCTCCTAACGTCAACGCATCAATCTATCCACAGGTGACGTTACCAATGTCATAACTATTTAACATATCGTGCCTCGATTATATTACTTCTACATGTTCACTCTGTTAGTATTTATTTAATAGTAATTATAGGAGATGGTATACATGGCTAATAATGTAACTAAAGGAAAATGGAACCAGTTCAAGGGCAAAGTCAAGGAAGAGTCCGGTAAATTAACCGGCAATAAATCACAGGAAATCAGAGGTGCAGCGGAGCAGGCGGCCGGAAAAGTGCAGGAAGAGTACGGCAAGGCCAAAAAAGCTATCAAGAAAGCCATAGGAGACTAATATCATGACAATAAAAGTTAAGTTGGATACCGGCCAAAAGAGCGAATTTCGAAGAGTCTTCCTGCCGTTGATGGGCTAAGATTTTCTTGCGCTGGAGAGGGCTGTTTAACAGACGAGTGGTGCGCAAGACGGAATCGTATCTATAAGGGAAAATACCGCAATAATTAAAGCCCCAACCTTTTGACGGGCATTTAGCTGCGTGGTGTGGTGTGATGGGATATATAAATGCCTTTTCAGAATTTCACTCAAATCAGTGTTCTCAACCATAGTGCTATAACCCCACAGGATGGCAGCACATTGACGAATGTTATAGAATAAGAATAGATTAAGGATGATCTTAATCAGCAAAGGGAGCGTAGCTATGGTCAAGCTGCTGGAAAAAGAATTTAAATATTACCTGGATAATCAGGATGAACTTGTCAAAGAGTACAATGGCAAGTTTATAGTAATCCATGGCATTAAGGTGGTTGGCGCTTACGAGTCTGAACTTGAAGCAATTAAAGAGACTTCCAAGAAATATAAGCCAGGGACCTTTCTTGTACAGAAGTGTGAACCCGGCAGCAATAGCTATACGCAAACATATCATTCCAGGGTTGCTTTTATTTAAAAATAATATATGGATATTAAAGCCAATGCCTTTAATGTTACTTACAGTGGCCTGTCACCGGTATTAACTTCTGAAGTCCATATAACCTCACCCTTTGAGCCGTCCAACCCGCCGAAAGATGCCGACCGTAAACAATTCCTTGCCATCTGGGATACAGGCGCCACCAATTCCGTAATTACACAAAAAGTAGTTCAGGAATGCGGCCTCAACCCCATATCAATGGTAAAAGTACATACTGCCAGTGGTGAAGCTCTATCAAATGTATACCTCGTTAGTATCTGGCTACCCAATAAAGTAATAATCCCACAGATCCGTGTTAGCGAAGGAACGATCAGCGGGGATGCCGAAGTTCTTATGGGGATGGATATAATTAACCGGGGTGACTTTGCTGTCACTAATAAAGACGGCAAGACCAACTTTACATTCAGGATACCCTCTATTGAATGTATTGACTTCGTGAAACAACAGGCGACTATTGTTCAAAGCAGTAATCAGCCACACCAACAAGTAGGACGGAATGATCCTTGCCCGTGCGGGAGCGGCAAGAAATACAAGAA
This sequence comes from Chloroflexota bacterium, assembly GCA_026389675.1. Taxonomy (GTDB): domain Bacteria; phylum Chloroflexota; class Dehalococcoidia; order GIF9; family UBA5629; genus CAIMUM01. The sequence goes on from JAPLHJ010000024.1 coordinate 5,258, forward strand.
GTGCCACGGCCAATAGGTATACAAAGGCAACAAAGTACACCTATATTTAATACTTGCCATTAACACAGACTGAGCTGTTTTAACCCCCCATCAACCTGCGGGTGTTTCCAAGAAAATAGCGCCAATTTAATGCCAAGATTGGACATAACGGTATTATCAACCTAAAATATAGCTTCGGGCCCCTGTAGCTCAGTGGATAGAGCAGCGGTTTCCTAAACCGCGTGTCGTGAGTTCGACTCTCACCAGGGGTACCATTAATTTATTATTAGTCATGGATCAGGCCGGCTGTTTTCGCTCACGGCCCGAATTACGATTGGTTATTTGCCATTTTTTACCGGGCTGATGTAAGATTTACTGCACTTTAAAAAGTTGATAATTTTAGTATAATAGGGGTGTAGCTCAGTCTGGTAGAGCAGCGGTCTCCAAAACCGCGTGTCGTGGGTTCGAATCCTGCCACCCCTGCCATGCCGAGGTGGTGGAACCTGGTAGACACGCCATCTTGAGGGGGTGGTGGGCGCAAGCCCGTAGGAGTTCAAATCTCCTCCTCGGCACCAATTTGAATATTATCTTAAAGTGGAACGAGCGGAAGTAATTCAGTGGTAGAATGCCTCCTTGCCAAGGAGGATGTCGCGGGTTCGAGCCCCGTCTTCCGCTCCATTTTTTTGCCTGTGGCGGCGTAGCCAAGTGGTTAAGGCGGGGGTCTGCAAAACCCCTATGCAGCGGTTCGACTCCGCTCGCCGCCTCCACGAAAATGCCGAGGTGGCGGAATGGCAGACGCGGCGGACTTAAAATCCGCTTCCCTCACGGGAGTGTGGGTTCAAGTCCCTCCCTCGGCATTAACCCCTTTCATAATAAAACGTAAACAGCGCAGTAACTATTACACGCATCGCAGCATGGTAGCAGAACAAAGTGCTTTCTTATAATGCACCGGTGCCATTGCATAGACGGTGTATCCATCTTCCAGGCCGGAAGATCGCGGGGAATTGGTAAAAGGCCTTTAAGCGAGCCTGATATTGGTATCTTTACCGGTGTGCTCAAGGAACTTCATATACATTCTCGTGCGGAGCTCATTCCTCTGCCTGTAAGGCGTCACGAATTTCCCTTTCAGCCAGATCCTCTCTTCTTCCACATGTATCAGGACACGCCGGTCGCTTTCAGCTTCATGTAAAAATGCCGGATAGTTATCCCTGAATACTTCCTTGGATTGGGCCAGGTACTCCTCGTCTTCGGAATTAATAATCTCTTCAAGCAGCGCCGCCGCACGGGTGATATCGCTGTCCGAGGATACTGGGATGCGAATCTCATCGAAGATATAATCGCACTGCGTCAGCTTGCAGTTCTTCTCGAAGCCCTTGGAGAAATTCAGGACCGGCTGGTCAAGCAAAACCAGGTTGGGGATATGCAGTATCTTGCCGGTGAGTTCGCCTCCCAGTTTCTCATCTTCGCCCACTTCATCAAGTGTCAGATAGAAAAGGCCGATATGCCTGACATCCCCCTTGTAGCTGCCTATGCGGATGCGGTCACCCACATGCAGCATATTGGAAAACACGATCACAAAGTAACCGAAATAGCTGGCAACGTATTTCTGCAGCGCCAGCGCCAGGCCGATGGCTATGATGGAAATGTATATAGCGAGGTTGCTGTACAGGGCGACGGCAATCATGACGGCCAGGGCGATGAACGCAATAAGCAGCGCGAGTATGCGAGTTTTCATATCAGGTGAATCAAATCAGGCGGAAGGTATGATTCTGAGGGTGCCTGTTGCCTGGTCGACCGAAACATAATAATCGCCGGGAGTCCCCGCAACAGTCATAAAAGTTATCTCCTGGTGCTGGCCCGCCTCGATGGTTACTTCATTGACCGCCTCAAGCCTGCCGTTGATCTTAAATTCTGCCCTGTGCTGGACCCTTTCACAGGAGCAACGACCTCGGCAGCCGGCGCGGGCTGTGACGGAGGCGTCCATACCAGGTGACCCGGAAAGGCGTCTGTGTGCACCTTCCGTGCCTGGAATCTTGAGGAAAAAAGACCTGCCAGGCCGGTAGATTCTGGTATTGAGATTTCGCTTGAATTTTGAGCGCTTATCAGGGAATTCAGGTGGGCAATCTCCGCCTCCAGGACCGCGGCTTTTTTCTGAGGGTTCTTACTCAGTTTCAGGTAGGCCTCGGAGGGGATTTGACCGACCTTGAAGCGCGCATCGAGATTGGCCAGTTCCTGTTTAAACACACCGAGCTGGCGTGATTTCAGGGCTAACCGCTTGTTTAACTCCTGTTTAATCCCCTCGATCTTTATCCGGGCATGCTGGAGGTTAATGGAATACTCGGTTTTGAGAGCACTATGCGACGTGTCGTTAATACCCTTGTCAGTGTGGAGTTGCTCAAGGTTGCTTAAGAAGAGTTCAGCCCTCTCTTTACTTACGAACGCCGTGTGCAGGTCATTTTCCATAGTTTAATTATTCCACCGTTTAATCAGGTAGCCGGCTTTTGTCCTTAGATTAAGTATAGCGCTTATTCTTTTTCGTAACTACATCCCGCACCGCATTTGCGATGTCAGGAGCGGTCAACCCGTTCAGTTCAAGCAGCTCTTCCGGCTTGCCGGAATGGCAGTACCTATCATCTATACCCAAAGAGATCAACGGTACCGGCATATTACCTGAAAGAACTTGAGCAACGATGCTTCCCAAACCGCCGTGCAGCAGGTGCTCTTCCGCAGTAACCACCGCCCCCGTATCAACGGCCGCCGAGATAATAGCCTGCTGATCTATGGGTTTGAGAGTGGACATATTCAATACGCGGCAATCTACGCCGGACAGCTTGAGCGAGTCAGCGGCTTCAATCGCTTTGGATACCATGATCCCGGTGGCAATTATGCTGGCATCGCGCCCGTCACGGAGCATATCAGCCTTGCCTATTTCGAATTTGCAGCCGTCAGGATAGATCACAGGCGTTTTCGAACGGCCTAACCGTACGTAGAATGGTCCCTCAGCGGCGGTGGCTGCCTTAATGACCTCGACTGTCTCCATGGCATCTGACGGTGCGATAACCGTGAAATTTGGCAGGGAGCAGTATAGTGCAAGGTCTTCAATGGCCTGGTGGGAAGAGCCGTCTTCGCCCACGGTGATACCGCCGTGCGTAGCTACAATTTTGACGTTTGCCCCTGGCTGCGCTACGGACATGCGGACCTGGTCGAAGCACCGGCTGGAGGCGAAAACAGCGAATGTGCTGGCGAATGGTATTTTTCCACAGGACGCAAGGCCCGCCGCTATACTTATCATATTCTGTTCAGCCAGCCCGCACTGGAAGAAACGATCCCGGTAAGCCTGGGCGAAAAACTTGGTCATGGTGGAACGTGACACATCAGCGTCTAATACGACAATACGCTGATTATCCTTGGCAAGCTCTGCAAGTACCTTGCCAAAGGCCTCACGTGTGGTAAGTTCTTTGTAATCGGTCATGCCAGCTCTCTCAGCGCCATTTCGGTTTCAGACTTGTTGGGTGCCTTACCGTGCCAATCGACGTTATTTTCCATGAAACTGACGCCTTTGCCCTTGATTGTATGAGCCACAATTACGGTTGGCTTTCCTTTGACTGTCTGTGCCTTGCGGAGAGCATCGATGATTTGCTGCATATCATGGCCGTTAATTTCGATGACTTCCCACTTGAAGGCTGCCCACTTGGCAATAAAGGGCTCCAGATTCATAATATCCCTGGTGAAGCCGTCAAGCTGCAGGGCGTTGAAATCGACGATCGCGGTGAGGTTATCCAGTTTATAATTGGGCGCAAACATAGCCGCTTCCCAAACTTGTCCTTCATCACACTCGCCGTCGCCCAGCAGAACATAGGTGCGGTAGTCTTTATTGTCGAGCCGGGCCGCCAGCGCCATGCCGATGCCGATAGACAGTCCCTGGCCAAGCGAGCCGGCGGAAGCGTCAACACCCGGTGTCAGAGTGCTATCGGTATGCCCCTGGAGGCACGCGCCTGTTTTCCTCAGGGTGGTAAGCCAGTCAATGGGGAAATAACCGCATTCAGCCAGTGCTGCATAAAGGACGGGAGCGGCATGTCCTTTGCTAAGTATGAAGCGGTCACGGTCAGGCCAGCGCGGATTGGCCGGGTCATGTTTCATGATATCGAAATAGAGAGCGGTAACGATATCCGCCGCCGAAAGCGATCCGCCCGGGTGACCGCTGCCTGCGGTGGAGATCATAGTTATGATATGCCGGCGCAGTTTACGGGCGATACCTTCTAATTCAGGGATACTGTATTTCACCATAAGAAGTGACTGTTAATTGCTCGTGTCAATGATCCGTATATTTTGAATCGGCAAAGCTTATATAAACCGGATTCATTATAGGACACTATAGCTCGATGTGTCCATTTCGATTAGTTGAGCCGGCGGTATATGACGTATTCGCTTATTGTAAACTGCCGGGGCCGTGAATTATAATGCTGAATATGATCGTCGATGCGCACACGCATGTTTTCAGCCCGCGCCTCATAGATGAGCGTGAGGAATACTGCTCGTTGGACGCCTGCTTCGGGTTGTTGTATTCCAACCCGGCCGCAAAGCTTAATTCTGCGGAAGATTTGATCCGCAGCATGGACGAAAATGGAATTGCCAAATCTGTCATACAAAATATAGGCTGGGTCAGCCACGATGCCTGTATACGCAGCAATGATTATATACTGGAATCTATATCTAAATATGGGGACAGGCTGATAGGATTTTGCGCGGTGCAGCCACTTGAACAGGAGAAGGCGGTAAATGAAATAAGCAGGTGCAGCAAAGGCGGAGCGAAAGGTATGGGTGAACTGAGGCCGGATATCCAGGGCTTCGACCTTTGTGACTTAAATACTATGAAACCACTTATGCAGGAGACGGCACGGCTGGGCATGGCGGTTTCTTTGCATGCTTCGGAACCGGCCGGTCACAACTATGCAGGCAAAGGCCATGTAACCCCCGAAATCCTGTTCAAATTTGTCAGCAATTTCCGGGAAGTAAAGATGGTGCTGGCCCATTTTGGCGGAGGGCTGCCATTTTATGAATTGATGCCGGAGGTAAAAAGTATTTTAGCCAATACCTTTTACGACACTGCTGCAGCGCCCTTGCTTTACAGTGCCTCCATATATAAAGTGGTAATAGATATCGCGGGACCGGGGAAAATACTTTTCGGCAGCGACTGGCCATTGCTTGCTCCACAACGGGCCATGGAACATATCAAAACTGCCGGCCTTAACCCGGCAGATCTTAACTCTATACTTGGCCTAAACGCACAACGTATATTCAACCCGGAGGAAAATAAGATTTTCGATGGCCGATGAAGTTATCAGGTCATTTATTGCCATCGAGTTGCCCGGCGTGCTGGTCAAGCAGTTGAAAGATTTTCAAACGGGACTGAGATCCCCTCGAATGCATGCGGCAAAATGGGTTGATCCGGGTTCCATGCACCTCACGCTGAAATTCCTTGGCAATGTCGATGTGAAGAACCTGGCAGCGGTAAAGGATGAAACCGGTATTGCAGTCGGATCATCCCGGAGGTTTCACCTGCTCACCGGTCAGACAGGTTTCTTCCCGGACCCGGGGAGGCCCCGTGTTTTCTGGCTGGGTTTAGAAGGTGATATCGAAGCCCTGGTTGCATTGCACAAGGCTATTGATGATTCGTTGTCAAAGTTGGGCTATGCGAGTGAAAACCGCCCGTTTACCGCACACCTTACCCTGGCCCGGTTGAGGGAGGAATCCAGTGTAAATGACAGGATGGACTTTGCCCGCTCAGTCCAGGGGCAAGCTTTTAAGCCTCCCTGTAAGATAGAGGTTAACTCTATAGCCTTGATGCGCAGCCAATTGACACCGCGGGGAGCTATCTACACGCGCCTGGCGGAATTCGCGCTGCACGATAATTGAAATATTGACCGGCGGATAACGATTTGCGATTGTTTAATTTGCCACTGAGTTTCAGTTAATGCTATACTTTATGCATTCTTGGAGGAGGTGGAAAAAATAGTGGAAAACTATTCCTTTCCAAAATGTCTAAAATGCAAAGTTGGCGATTTAGTTCCGCTGTCCGATTTTGGCAGCCAGGGGGCGGCGATACATTATAAAGCCTGGGTTTGCACCAATCCTGAATGCGGGTTTAATTTGAAGATCCGGAATGGCGATATATATCTGAACGAACCCATCTTCAGCGGCGCCAGTCATACCCTGCGCCAGCACTAATCGAATATAGCAGGTTTTAGCAGCAATTAGCAGGTATGGGCAGGTTGTTTTGACCATTGGGTTGAAACAGCTCCAACGCGAAGTCATCGATTTGTTCTTTCCGCGCTTGTGCGTGGGCTGCGGGAAAGTCGGTGACTTTGTTTGTATCTCTTGTTCCAAAAAGCTGTCACGGCTGCTGCCACCTGTTTGCCAGAGGTGTGGCAAACCCGAATCAAGCGGTGTGTATTGCCGGGAATGCTGGGGAAAACACAACGGCCTTGACATGATACGCTCGGTGTTTGTATTTGAGGGTATCATACGCAGCGCAGTCCATGAGTTGAAATACCGCAATCTCCGGTCAATTGCCGTTTGTCTCTCTCAATACATGGCAGACTATTTCCTTGAACATCATCTGGCGGCGGATTTTATATTGCCGGTGCCGATGCATGAAAACAGGCTGAAAAGAAGGGGCTACAACCAGTCGGAATTGTTGGCAGGGCAGATATCGAGGATCATATCGGTACCTGTTAGAGGGGACCTGCTCAGGAGGGTTAGGGATAATAAACCGCAGACCAGGACGGCCTGCGCTGAAGAGCGCAGGAGTAATATGCTGGATGCTTTCACCTGCATTTCCAACGAGGTGTGCGGCAAAGATGTAATTATCGTCGATGATGTCTGCACATCGGGAGCCACACTGGAAGCCTGTGCCGCGGCATTAAAGTTAAAGGGCGCAAATAAGATATCTGGCTTTACCCTGGCCAGGGAAATCTACCAGAGGAGTTGATCAATGGATATTAAAATATCTGCCAGGAACTTGACCATGGATGCCGATACTCGCGGCTATGCTGAGAAGAAGGTCAATAAGTTAACCAAGTATCTGAGCAATATCACAGCGATACATATGGAACTGGCAGAGGAGAAGTCGAAATCAAGGTTGCCTTCGTACGTTGCCCAGGTAACGCTGAATATCAACGGGTTTTTATTGAGGGGCG
>JAPLHJ010000121.1 GCA_026389675.1 Chloroflexota bacterium
GGCCGGCATCCTCCAATGCCCTGGTGACGGCATCGTAAATCAGCTCACCGTCATTGACATAGGGTCTTCGGCCGCTGTGCGTCGTCTGGCCGATTCCAACAATTGCAACCCTGTTTGCCATTTTATTTACCTCCCTTTTCGAGAACGAGTACACAGTGCATCTGGCCTGCCAGGCCGCCGCAGCCGTGGGCGACAGCTCGCTTGGCGCCCTGCACCTGGTGCTCACCGGCCTTCCCCTGCAGCTGCCAGACGGCTTCAGCCACCCTGGCCATGCCCGCCACTGTTACCGGCGCGCCTGAAAGCAGGCCGCCCGAGGGGTTGACCGGAATTTCACCCTTCAACTGCGTCTTGCCGCTGTCGATCAGCTTGCCGCCCTCGCCCCGGCCGCACAGGCCCAGGCCCTCTGTCCACAGAAGTTCCTCGTGTGCATAGTACTCAGAAAGTTCAACCAGGTCGAGGTCCTTGACCGGGTTATTGATGCCAGCCATTTTGTAGGCTCTTTTAGCCGACTTAATCAGAGCATCGCATTCAGCCAGGTCCCTGTCACCCAGGTTGTGATGCTCATAATAATTTCCGGACCCCGTAATCCATACAGGAGTTGGCGTCAATTTCTTGGCGACTTCTTCGCTGGCCAAGATCATGGCGCAGGCGCCGTCGGAGACGGGCTTCTTCTGCAACTCCGTGATAGGGTCGGCCAGCATCTTCGACTTCAGTACCTGATCGACCGTTAGGTTCATGGCCTCCTGCGCCAATTTGTTCTTGAGCGCATTGCCCTTGTTTTTCACCACGACCTTGGCGAACTGCTCCGGTGTGACCTTGTATCTGTCCATGTAGCGCCTGGCCTGCATGGCTGCACCCATGGTGTAGTCGAGCCCCAGCCAGCGGTGGAAGATATGGTCGATCGACCAGTTCTCGATCATGGTGCCGTCGGTGATCGATTCCTCGCAGTGGCTTACCACGAGGATCAGCTTGTTGTCACCGGAAAGGATATGCATGGCCCCGTAAAGGACCGCGTAGGCGCCATCGCCTGCCACCTTGGACTCGTCCTTCAGGTGTGAGCATACGGCGTCAGGTATGGGCATGGATGATATCGTCCTCCCATCCCAGAAGTCCTGGGAACAGCTTACGACTGCTTCTATATCGTCCTTGAGGTTGATGCCCGCGGCCTCGACGACCTTGTCCGTGACCTCTACCACGAGGTCCATCAGGTGTTGGTAGGGTTTGGCGGCTTCGAACTTTGTCGCGGAGGCCGCCACTATTCCAACTCTGCCAGCCATTCTTGTTTGCCTCCTTATAATATTTGATTCTTTATTAATAAAACCTGTTTTAGGATTTGTTAACTCTTCGGCCTTTTGGCTACCGCTACCTTGGTTACCAGGACGGCTACGTCCTCATCACGCTGATTCTTGATGTGCCACTGGTTGGCAACAACCCCCAGGTCACCTTTATCCTGCATCTCGGTTACCTCCGTCACCAGGTGGATTGTATCACCCAGCTTGGTTGGCGCTGTAAACCTGACCTTGTCCATGCCGTAGAAGGCGATCAAGGCGACATCATAGGGTGTGACAAACCCGGATGCAATGGACAGCACAAGGAAACCATGCGCGATGCGGCCACCGAAGATACTCTTCTTGGCCAGTTCTTCGTTGACGTGGAGGCCATACCAGTCTCCGCTGAGCGCGGCGAACATGGTTATGTCAGCCTCGGTAACAGTCCGCCCCCTTGTCACTACTTTCTGACCGACCTGGAAGTCCTCAAAATATATCATGGTACTCCTTAACCTCTCCGCGATTTGCGCCTATTTTATAACAATTATGAAATCATGTAAATAACCTTTTCTATAAAAATTCGAAAATAAGTTTGCGTTCACCCCATACCTGTTTTAATACGTTGATTGATTGCTTAATTAATCTTGATAACCCTTTATTATTTTGGTAAAATTGCGGGAACACGGACAGGTTATTGAATCTTCACTAAATGGCCTGTAAGGCGCAGGCACGTTGAGATCAGGAGGTTGCTGACATGGATTTTAAATTCACCGCTGAGGAAGAATCTTTCCGCCGCGAGGTAAAGGGCTGGTTAAAGGAAGCCATACCGCCGCGCTGGAGAGAACTGCCGACAGGATTCTGGCAGGAAACGGAAGAGTCGTGGAAAATATCCCGCCAGTTCCAGAAAAACCTGGGTTTGAAAGGTTGGCTGGCGCCGGCTTACCCCGTTGAACTTGGTGGTGCCGGGCTGAGTCATATAAAACGCCTTATCCTGGCAGAGGAGTTGACCTACCATGACGCCCCGGTGAGCATTGAGACAGAGATAACTGTTAACTGGGTGGGCATGGCGCTGCAGCACTTTGGCAGCGAGCAACAGAAGCAGGATTTCATACCACGCATAGCTAAAGGCGATATTATTTTTTGCCTGGGCTATAGCGAACCCAACGCCGGATCTGACCTGGCCTCCCTCCAGACCCGTGCCGTTGAACAGGGCGACAATTACGTTATCAACGGGCAGAAGATATGGTGCAGTTACGCTCACTACGCCGACTATTGCTGGCTGGGCGCGGTCACCGACCCGGATGCTGGGAAGCACCGCAACATGAGTATGTTCGTGGTGGACATGAAGAACCCGGGCATTACCATACGCCCACTGATAAACGTGATCGGCTGCCACTCATTCAACGAAGTATTTTTTGACGACGTCCGTACCCCGAAAGACAGCCTGGTAGGCGTCAAGAATAACGGCTGGTTCCAGCTTGCCATGGCGCTCGACTTTGAGCGCTCAGGCGTACAAACGGCCGCGGCCAATAAATTGCTGCTTGACCACATGGTCAACTATGCCAAAACCAATAAAAGGGGTGGTAAGCTGCTTTCTAAAGATCCTATTCTGCGCAACCTGATGGCAGAGATGGCTATAGAGATAGAAGTAGCGCGCATGCTCTGCTACCGCATCGCCTGGATCTACAGCAAGGGCGGGCATTCCAATTACGAGTCCTCGCAGGCCATGATATTTGGCAGCGAATTATTGCGCAGAATCTCGGATGCCGGCATGAGGGTGCTGGGACAGTACGGCCAATTAGCCTACGGCTCTCAAAGGGCGGTAGAGAGGGCAGCAATGTGCAGGAGTTACCTGGCTGCCCTGTCGATCGGTGTGGGTGGAGGCACAAATGAGATACAGCGTAACATCATCGCCATGCGCGGGCTCGGGCTGCCGCGTAAATAACCTTGGGCCTAATATTTTTCATATCGGGCGGATATAATCATGGATTTTCGTTTTAGCGAAGCTGAAAAAAGATTCAGGGCCGAGGTTGAAGAGTTTATTCTGCAGGAGATGCCGCCGGGCTATGCAGATAAGGACCTGTACTGGCCTGGCGGCTACGGCGCCATAGGTGAGTTTGAGGTTCGCGACCCGGCGGTGGAGAAGGTCCGGAAAAAAATGGGGGAGCGGGGCTGGTTGACCATGGCCTGGCCCAGGGAATACGGTGGGGGAGGGCGTTCTTTCATGGAGCAGGCGATATTTTTTGAACGGCTCAGCTATTATGGCGCGCCGGGCATGGACGTGTCCACGCTGATATCGGGTCCCACTATTTTGCGTTTCGGAAGTGAGGAACTGAAAAAAGAGTGGATACCCAGGATCGTCAGGGGTGATCTCAAATTCTGGTTGGCTTATAGTGAACCCAATGCCGGCTCTGACCTGGCCGCCATACAGGCCAGGGCAACCATAGATGGCGACGACTTGATAGTCAACGGCCAGAAGATCTGGAGCAGCGGGGCGCATGTGTCGGATTGCGGCTGGATGGTGGCCAGGACGGACATGGACGCTCCGCCGTATAAGGGCACCACTTTATTCATCGTGGATAATAAGAGCCCGGGCATCACCGTCAGACCGATAGTAAATATCGACGGTTTTCACTCGTTTAACGAGGTTTTCTTTGATAATGTCAGGGTGCCGAAGAAGAATGTGGTCGGCGATATGAATATGGGTTTCTATTACCTCATGGTGGCGCTGGATTTCGAGCGGCTGGTGATATCCATGGGAGGTTTCCGGCACCGGTACGAGGACCTGCTGAATTACGCCCGCCATACCAGGCGTAACGGCAGATTGTTAAGTGAAGACGCCAGGGTAAGGTCGAGGCTGTCACAGCTTGCCATTGAGATCGAAATCGCCTATTTACTCTACTATAAAACAGCCTGGATGATGGATAACAACCTTTTTCCCAATATCGAGGCGTCTGAAATCAAGCTGATCACCACACTGCTCAGCAGGAAGCTGGCCGATGCCGGTATGGAGATTATGGGACAGCAGGCTCAGCTATGGCCGGGCTCGCCCCATGCGCCTCTTAGAGGAAGGTTTGCTGTCGGATACCTTGATTCTATCTCGGCGGTAATCGGCGCCGGGACGTCAGAAATACAGCGCAATATCCTGGCCCAGCGCGGCCTGGGCTTGAAAAGAAGATAGTTCATTAAGTAATAATAGCTAAAATCGGGAGGTAAAATTATGGATCTGGGTTTGAATGAAGAACAGGAGATGCTAAGGAAATCAGCGCGGGAGTTTTTGAGCAAGGAATGCCCGAAAAAGCTGGTACGTGAATTGGACGAAAGCGATTCCGGCTTATCGAGGGAGCTGTGGAAGAAGATGGCGGAGTTGGGCTGGATAGGCTTGCCATTTCCTGAGAAATACGGGGGGAATGGGGGAACCCTGCTTGATTTGATCGTTCTGCTGGATGAGATGGGCTACAACATCGTCCCCGGCCCCTTTTTCTCGACAGTGGTTTTAGCCGGATTTACATTGCTGCAGGCCGGCTCGGAGGAGCAGAAACAAAACTATCTCACCAAAATATGCAGCGGTGAAATGATCATGACCTTTGCGCTGACTGAATTGGACGGTACCTATCTGCCGGAATCTGTCGAAACTGTTGCTGAAGCTAAGGGTGAACAGTATATATTAAAGGGTACAAAGCTTTTCGTGCCGGATGCTAATGTTGCCGATTTCCTGCTTGTCGCGGCGCGCACAGGTAAGAGCGCTAACCCGGCGGACGCTGTTAGTATTTTCCTGGTTGATGCGAAAAGCCCGGGCGTGAAGATCACCCTGCTAA
>JAPLHJ010000014.1:0-7868 GCA_026389675.1 Chloroflexota bacterium
TTCCAGGTAAACGGACAGACATATAAGCTCAAGTTGATTCAGGTTGACGACCAGAACACAGCTGAGGGCGGCGCTGCCGCTGCCAAGCAGCTCATATACGGCGACAACTGCAAATTCATAGCCGGGCACTGGAGCTGGAACTTCGGAGCCGTAGCATCCGTGACCAACCCGGCTAAGGTCATTTTTGTGACCAGGTCCGGCGCCCCTGATGGCCTACCTGCCGCTTGGGGCGGTGCATATGACCCGAAGACCATGCCCTATGTTGTTTTTGGCACTCCATCTTTTGACGAATTCGTGAACTACTGTTTCACGATTAGAAATGCCTACCCCAACATGAAGAAGCTGGGCCTTCTGGACTGCACCATTAGCAAGAATGGCAGCGGCTGGCAGAAGGTACAGGATGCGCTTACTAAAGCAGGGATTCCCTGGCAAGAGGAATGGTTCACGTACGGCCAAACTGACTTTGCTCCCATCATTACCAAATTTGCAGAAGGAGGTTGTGATGTCGTCCTGATTGCCGGGTGGATCGGCGAACATATGGCTTTCCTCAAACAGCGCTACGAGATGGGCTACAAGGACATGAAGGTTGGTTGCTCCGGACCATTCGTAAGTATGGACATGTACAAAGCGGTTGTCGGTGCCGCTGCTTTCGAGGGTGCCATCGGCTCGTATGATGATAACTCGAAGCTAAAGATTACCAAGGTCAATCCCAAGTACGTTGCCGAGTGCCAGGAAGCCCTGAAGATTGCTGCGCAAAATACGAAAGGACCGTATGAATACACCGGTGAAATGAAGTGGATACCGACTCACCCGCAGATACTGGTACAGGCAATGCAGCAGGCCGGCACTGTGGACGACCCGGATGCCATCATGAAGGTAATCCGCGGAGGCACTTTCGACACTGCAATGGGCAAATGGACAATGTCGGGCGCCAAGACATACGGTTCTGCTGTGTGTTACGGCAACACCGGCCAGATGTGCATCATCAAAGATGGCAAAGAAGTGTATCTTGCCGAACATCCCATGGACCCCATACCCTAATAACACTTAGCTGATGTAAGGAGAACTGGTATGCCCCCTGCCGGAATATGGGTAGACGGACTGGTGCAGAGTTGCATCTACATGACGATGGCATTCGGCATGGTGCTGGTATTCAGCATACTCGGCATCCTGAACTGGACGCATGGACAGTTTTATATGCTGGGCGGATTCGTCGTCTATTACGCGGTCACGGCGGCGGGCATACCGTTCCCTCTAAGCTTACTGGTATCCGGAGTGGTCGTAGGCGGACTGGGCATGCTGGTGGAAAAGGTCGTTATAGAGCGGCTCACCTCCCCGGGCTACGGCATTTTGTCCGTGACCGCAGCTACCAATGCTCTTATCTTCTTCTTTGAGGGCGCCGCCGGCATGGGCTTTGGCCTCATGAATAAAGGCATGGCCACGGTACTTCCCGGCGTACTTGACATGGGTTCATTCGGTGTCAGCTATCAGAAAATTGCCGTGATCGTTTTCACCCTGATTATTATGGTCGCCATGTATATAGTGCTCAACCTCACCAAGGTAGGAAAGGCCATCAGGGCCACATCGCAGGAACCGGATGCAGCAAGCCTTTACGGGGTCAGCGTAAAATGGGTCCGCGTAATCATCATGGGTATAGGCTGCGCGCTGGCCGCCATGGCCGGAGGCGTCATTGGAATTGTCCAGTCAGTCAATCCTTTTATGGGGCGTATCCCCATGATAATGTCCCTGCTGGCCGTTGTCATCGGTGGCCTGGGCAGCCTGACGGGCGCCATCGTGGGCGGCATCATGCTGGGACTGCTCAACAGCGTTATAGCCTATTCGATCTCCTATTACTCTGAGGTTGCATTGTTTATGCTGGTAATCATTTTACTGCTGATCAGGCCACAGGGGCTGTTTGGAGCTGCTCCGAAATGATAATAGGACGCTACTATATAGACCACAAGAGCGTTGTCCCCAAGATTGTTATCGGGGCACTTATCGCGCTGGTAGCAATTTTTCCGCTCTTCACGATTAACATGGTGACACTGTCCATCATTATATTAAGCGGGATTTGGGCAATCGCAGTAATGGGCTTTCTGCTGATACTGAGGACCGGACAATTCAGCCTGGGGCAGGCTGCTTTCATGGCGATAGGCGGCTATGTTTCAGCCATACTCACGGTCAAGATGGGAATGTCCTACTGGCCAAGCTTCGTGGCGGCCGGCATCATCTCAGGGGTGATAGCGTTTATCATTGGTATAGTCGTGCTGCGCGCGGGTGGAATATATTTTTCTATCATTACGATTGCCTTCGGGGAGATCGTGAGGATTGTGGCCATGAACTGGGAATCTGTTACCCAGGGGGCTTCTGGAATATTAACCCATGCACCGGAGTCCCTTACTGTGGGAAATCTTGAAATCAATTTTGCTGCCAGCGTGGTGCCCTACTACTACTTCATGTTATTACTGGTAACCGTTTCGGCACTATTCTACTGGCAGATAGACCGGACACGAATAGGCGGGACATTCCGCAGCGTGGCGGCAAACCCGGTGCTGGCCGAGCACCTCGGGATCAATCTCATGAAGCACCGTTTGATTGCGTTCACCATTGCAGGCTTGTTCACCGGCCTGGCCGGCGCCTATTATGTTACCTTTCTCTCGGTGATGAACCCGCTGATTTTTGACCTGTGGAAGTCAGTGCAGATCATGATGATGACCATCGTTGGAGGCATGGGCTCCATAGTCGGAGGGCCTATAATAGGAGCCACCCTGCTGTATACCCTGGGTATCTACCTGTCCCGCCTGCCTATACCCAATATCCAGTACCTGGTTTTTGGCGGCGTAGTCGTGCTCTTGCTGTTAGTGCTCCCGAAGGGAACAGGATTGGTTGACCAGTGGGGCAAGCTCTGGCGCTGGGTATTCGGGGAACCGGAAGACTTCCAGATGCCGGGAGAGGAAGGTATGGATGAAGAATAAACTATGGATTTAATGTGAGATGCCACTACTTGAACTTAAAGGGATAACTAAGTTCTTCGGCAAGCTGGCAGCGCTTGAAGATATCGACCTGCAGGTCAATAAGGGTGAAATACTCGGCATAGTCGGGCCTAACGGGTCTGGTAAGACCACTCTTATCAATCTTATCTCAGGATACTACAGACCCAGCCGTGGCACTATCAATTTCGAAGGAAGGAAGATATCCAGGCTCAGGCCTGATCAGATAGCCCGCCTGGGCGTTATCAGGACCTTTCAGTCGAACGTGCTCTTTGAAGGCGCCTCGGTAATAGAGAGCATGATGATAAGCTCCAGGCTCCAGTATAAGACAAATGAATGGCAGGCCTTCTGGGAAACGAAGGCCTACAAGGATGAACACGAAAAAGTCGTCGGCAATGCACTTAACACACTCAGGTTCGTTAATATCTTTAACGAAACCTTCAGGCCGGCGGCGGCATTGCCGCACGGGTTTCAGAGGATGCTGGGCATCGGTGTTGCGCTTGCAGCCAATCCCAGTGTATTGCTCATCGATGAACCGACCACCGGTATGAACCATGAAGAGGCCATGGGCGTCGTGGAAAACATCAGGGAGATCAATAAGCAGGGCGTCACGGTTGTGCTGATAGAGCATAATATGAGAGTCCTGCTGAACATAGCCACGAGGGTCATCGTGCTCAACTTCGGCAACAAGATCGCCGACGGCGACCCCTATGAAATGATGAGCAAGCCGGAGGTGGTCGAGGCCTACCTGGGCACGGAGACGTTATAGCCATGCTGGAACTAAGAAACGTCTGGATCAAGTATGGAAAGACCGTGGCTGTCAGGAAATTGACCCTGACCGTGAATAAGGGGGATTTCGTTACCATACTGGGCGCGAACGGCGCAGGCAAGTCGTCGACGCTTAACGCCATCAGCGGTCTGGTGAAGTTCAAAGACTTGAGGGGAGAAATCGACTACAAGGGCGAGAAGATAAGCGGGCTCAAACCTGGGGAAATAGCGGCCAGGGGTATCATACAGATCCCCGAAGGTAGGAAGCTGTTCCCACTGATGACGGTGAGGGAGAACCTGGAGATGGGCGCCTACCTTCGCAAAGACGGAAAGCAGATCGCTAAATCCATGGAAAAAGTGATGACGTTGTTCCCTATGCTGAAAGAGAAACTATCTGCCAAGGCACGCGAACTCAGCGGCGGTCAGCAGCAGATGGTTGCAATCGGACGCGGCCTTATGGCAGAGCCCGAGCTGTTGATGCTGGATGAACCCTCCTTCGGCCTTAGCCCTCTACTGCGCCAACAGCTTGCCGAGAAAATCAAGGAGGTCAGCAGTGAGGGCGAAACCATCATACTTGTCGAGCAGAACGCCCGGCTGGGCCTGATGCTGGCCAAGTACGGGTATGTCATGGAAAACGGGGAGTTGGTCCTGCAGGGCAAAACCTCCGACTTGATGCAGGACGAAAACGTTAGGAAGGCCTATTTGGGAGTTTAGCATAAGGCTGCAGGGGAATAACCGGCAAGCAGATTGATATGATAATGACAGAAAATCCCAGGAGTATGTTTTCCGTAAAATAAATTACAAAAGGAGTTACCATGGCAAAATATATGACTCAGGAATGGATGGACCTTTACAAGGATGCTCTCAACGCCAGCAAATCGTACGAAGAGTCGGCAAGGACCTGGGAGGGTGATTTCCTTTTCATCTGTGAGAAGGGCGGCCCCATAAAAGAAACACTGTATGCGTACGTCGATCTTTATCACGGCAAATGCCGTGCGGCCGAGATGGTCACCGATCCCAGCAAATATAAACCGGAGTTCGTGATATCCACGAACTATACGATCTGGAAGCGGATAGTCACTGGGGAACTGGACTCTACACAGGCGCTGATCACCAAGCAGTCAAAGCTCACCGGCTACATGGCCAAAATTATGCGCTACACCAAGGCAGCCAATGAAATAACCAATATCACCAAGATACTTCCCACTGAATGGCCGGAGTAATTGGTAACCCAGTTATCCAAATACGCATAAAATAACAATAAAAGGGGGTTAGCATGTGGACTTTCTCGGCTCCATTGATTGCATACGGAGACCACGCTCTCGAGTACCTGCCCCAGATACAGGGCAAGAAAGCTTTCATCGTCACCGACAAGAACATCGTAAAGCTCGGTTTGGCAAAATTGGTCACAAATCAATTAGATACTGTGGACATCAAATGGGAGATATTCGATGAAGTTGAGCCCGAGCCTTCGCTTATCACAATAAAAAAGGGCGGCGCCGCGGTGGCCAAATTCCAGCCGGACTGGGTAATCGGAGTAGGCGGCGGCTCCGCTATGGACGCGGCCAAGGCAATCATCCTTCTCCTCGCAAGGCCGGACCTTGAACCGGATGCATTGTCAGTAACGGAGACATACAATTTCCGGGCCAAGGCCAGGCTGATGGCCATCCCGACAACCAGCGGCACGGGCTCCGAGGCCACCTGGGCCATAGTATTATCTGACACTGTTCTGAACCGCAAGCTTGGACTGGGCGCCACCGAATGCATGCCGGACGTCGCAATACTCGACCCTGACATGGTGTCTGGCATGCCCCCGCTGATCACAGCCGATACCGGTATGGACGTGCTCTGCCACGCCATCGAGGGATACGCCTCTACCTGGGGCACTACGATAACCGAGGGTCCGGGACTGGTTGCCGCACGAAGGGTCTTTGAATACCTGGCCAGGGCTTATAAGGACGGCAAAGATATGCAGGCCCGCAAGGAGATGATGTACGCTGCAACACTGGCCGGCATGTCATTCGGCAATTCCATGGCAGGCCTGGGCCATAGCGCAGGACATGCCCTGGGAGCCCTTTTTCACGTACCTCATGGACGCACGGTGGGCTTGTTCCTTCCGTATACAATGGAATACCTGATTAATGAATCTGAAGAAACAACCGCCAGATATGCTGATTTAGCGCGCTTCTGCTGCAGTGCCTCGGGTCCCAATAAAGAGTGCGCTAAGGTGCTGGTGGACAGGATCCGGGCGCTGGCCAAGGCAATCGGGCAACCGCTGTCGGTCAAAGAGTGCGGCATCGATAAGGCCAAATTCGATGCGGAGATACCGGCACTGGTAGAAAGAGCAATAAACGAGGTGATGACCATCACCGTAACCCGCATCCCCGGCGAGGAAGACCTGACCAAGATATTCGAGTACGCCTATGCCGGCAAGTCAATCGATTTCTGATACAAGGACCTGGATACTACAGGCGCAGTCTAATTAAATAATAATAAAAGAGGACCGCACAATGAACCTGGCGACATTGGCCGAGGATAACGTACTCAAGTTTGGCGAGTTCGAATACCTGCATTATGAGGGAAGGTGGTATACCAATGTCGAAATGAACTGTATCGCCAACCGGTTGGGGAATGCGCTGAAAAAACTGGGCGTAACCAGGGGCGATCGAGTTGGCACGCAGGTATACAATTGTCCACAGGTACTTCAAGCCTTTCAAGCTGTTTTAAAAATCGGCGCTGTTATAGTGCCGATGAATCCCAGCGCCCGCGGCGAAGAGGCTGCTCATCTATACCGTGATTCAGGCATAAAGGTACTGATAACCAGCAGCGATTATATACCGGTGATCGATTCCGCACGCAAGAGTGCGCCGGACCTTGCAACTATAATTCTCATCGACAAAGATAAGGTTCCCGGGACATTGTATTTCGATAAAATAACTGCCGATTGCCCGGATCAACTGGCTGTTGAAGAGATGGAAAATGATGATAATGCAGCCATGATTTACACGGCAGGGACCACCGGGCTGGCCAAAGGAGTAGTCCACAGCCATTTCGGGCTTTACTATACGCTTTTGGGTTTTGTCGAGACACTGGAAACTATCATCCCGGCCAGGGTAAAGGCCAATACCACGGTCAAGAATGTCAATACTGGCGAAATCATGGTAAAGGACATAGATGTCGTCGGTTTGGAACTATCCAACGTCTGCCTCCTTGTTCTTCCACTGTGTCATATCTATGGGATGATGCAGATGTTTCTAAAGTATTATCTTGGTGACAAGCTGGTGATCTTGAAGAGATTCGACCCTGTGGAAGTATTTAAAACCATGGAGGAGTTCAAAGTCAGCAGCCTGGATGGAGTCCCCACCATGTGGGTTATGCTATATAACCATCCTGATATCGATAAATACGACCTGAGCCATCAAAAATACTGCTCCTGCGGTGGCGCTCCCATGCCTCTTGAATTGCTGAAAGCCTGGAAAGAAAAATTCGGCATTCAGATCAGCGAAGGCTGGGGCATGTCAGAGCTTGCTTCTTACGCTACCTCCTGTTTTGGGCGCGCGTACAAGCCCGGTTCCGTCGGCAAATTGATGCAAAAGGCCAGCCAGATTAAAATATTCGACGATAACGACAGGGAGGTCCCAACCGGCCAGTGGGGTGAAGTCGTTTTTAAAGGCTTCAATGTGATGAAAGGATATTGGAACCTGCCGGAAGAGACCGCCAAAACGATCAGAAACGGATGGCTGTACACAGGGGATATCGGCTACCTCGATGATGAAGGCTATCTCTTCCTGACCGGGCGCAAGAAAGACCTGATAATCAGGGGAGGGGAAAATATCTTTCCCTCTGATGTGGAAAACATCCTGTACAAAAATGCCAAGGTGATGGAATGCGCCGTCATCGGAGTGCCTGATAGGGTCTATGGAGAAGAGATCAAAGCTTTCGTCGTCCTCAAACCGGGTGAAAGCGCGACCGAGCAAGAGCTGGTTGATTTCTGTAAGCAGCATCTGCCTTCCTTCAAGCAGCCGAAGTCCGTTGAATTGAGGGAATCGCTGCCAAAGAGCTCCGTGGGGAAAATACTCAAGAAAGAACTGAGGAATTTATTCAAGAAAG
>JAPLHJ010000014.1:7906-16034 GCA_026389675.1 Chloroflexota bacterium
AGAAAGACTGATAGACAGCAAGGATATATTTACGATTGAGGAGGAGATCATGAAAGGATATCATGGCAAAATACTGGTTGCCGATCTCACTAAAGGGACTCTCACCGATGAACCGTTGAATGAAAAATATGCCCGGGACTTCCTGGGCAGTACTGGACTGGCAGCTCGTTACCTGTTTGACATGGTCGATGAAAAGACCGACCCCCTTGGACCGGACAACCCGCTTATCCTCATGCCCGGCCTCCTCAACGGGACTTCGGGGCCAAGCGTCAGCCGCTGGGGCGGGGCCACAAAGTCACCCTACACGGGGCATTACGGAGATGCCAATGCCGGCGCCTGGTTCGGCGCCGAGTTTAAGAATGCGGGATATGACGGCATCATACTCAAAGGCAAATCGCCCAAGCCGGTGTACATATTTATCAGGGACGGCGTTGCCGAGATTAAAGACGCCGCGCACCTCTGGGGCAAGGACACTTCTCAAACTCAGCAGGAGATTAAAAAAGAATACGCTGACAACAGGGTGCAGGTAGCGTGCATCGGTCCGGCTTCGGAGAACCTTGTGCTCTATGGAAATATCATGTCTGAATACAGCCACTGCCTGGGGCGGGCAGGGCTCGGCTGCGTGATGGGTTCCAAAAAGGTCAAGGCAATCGCCGTGCGCGGTAAAATGAAGCTTCCTATGCAGGATCCCGAGAAATTTCGAGAAGCTGCTCATCAAGCCATGGCAGAGGTAAAAGACGGTTTTCTGTCTCTGATAATGCATGACACCGGCACGTCGGGCTGGGTCGACTCTGCCATCGCCTACGGTGACGGCCCAACAAATTATTATACCGCTCCCACGATGCCTGAATCGACAAACATAAGCGGCGTCTCTCAACTGGAACAATTCCAGGTTGGTAATACTGCATGCTACGGATGCCCCATAAGCTGCCGCAAGGTTCTCCAGATTAAGGAAGGCAAACATTTATACGAGCGGGTCGAGGGGCCTGAATACGAAACTATCATGGCCTGGGGCGCAATGATGGGGCTCAACCTCGACATGTCGACGATAGTCTACATAAATGAACTTTGCAACGGTTACGGCTTCGATACCATCAGCAGCGGCGCCAGCGTGGGCTACGCGTATTATCTTTACGGGCTTGGTGTCATTTCCGAGAAAGATACGGGAGGGCTTAGGCTCAACTGGGGAAATGTCGATGCGACCATTGAGCTGGTACATTTGATTGGTAAAAACGAGGGGTTTGGTGCTGTCCTTGCCGGCGGGACTAAACGCATGGCCAAAAAATACGGGCGCCCGCCGGGAGAGGCTGTGCAGACAAAAGGACTCGAGTTCCCCATGCATGACCCGAGGGCGTACCATTCCATGGCGCTTGTCTATGCCACGGCGCCCCGCGGAGCAGACCACAATAAAAGCGACGGGTACCAGGTTGACGGCGGTACGGGCCACCCCGATCTCGGATTAAATGCAGGGGACCGGTGGGGCGATGATAAGGCCGAAATGGTGGTAAAAAGCCAGAACTTCAGGGCACTGACCGATTCACTTGGCATCTGCCATTTTGCGCAGGTGCCATTTGTTCCGCTACTGGAAATGATTAATTCCGCAACCGGCTGGAACACGGATATGGAACAGTTGCTAAGGGCGGGGGAACGCGTTTTCCAGCTGCAGCGGGCCCTTTCGTGCAAGCTCGGCATCAGTGCAAAAGATGATGTCATGCCTGAATTGGCTATGAGGCCGATTCCGGATGGAGGGCAGGAGGGTCACGTGCCCAATATTGAAAAAATGCTGCCCGAGTACTATGCCATCAGGGACTGGAACAAGGCCACTGGCAAGCCATCCAGAGCAAGGCTGGAAAGCCTGTATATGCCGGAGATCGCTATTTCTATCGGCGCACAATAATTAAGAAACTATCTCGCTCCTCGAGCTGGAAAACTGGAGGAACGAAAACATTGAGGAGGAGACATTTAATTGTTGCGAAGACAGCAATAATTGTTTCTTATCAAACAGCAGTAAATACCGCACTTTGAGCCTCACCCACTGGCCGACCTTCACATCAACTCATTTAACATCCCGCCCTATTTCGATATAATAGCCGGAAATCAATGATTACAAGGAGGCAGACCGTGAAAATTGAGCCGATCACCGCCAAACCAAGCAAGGAGGAACTGGGCGCACGCCTGGAAAAAGTGCGTGCACTGATGGAGAAGCACAAGCTGGATTATTATGTCTCCTTCTCTCCTACCAATGTTTATTACATGACCAATTTCGCCAATATAGTACATGAGCGGCCCTTCATACTGGTGATACCCAAGAAAGGGGCGATGAGAATGGTCTGCCCGCTGTTGGAATCTACGCATGTTAAGAGCAGGGCACGCTGCGACCTGGACTATGTCATTTACTACGAGTTCCCGGCCCCGGCGGGACAGAACTGGTACGACGTTTACAGGCCGCTCTTCAAGGACGGCGACCGCATAGGCGTTGAGTCGGCCATGCCTGCCGGCATACTCAAGGAAACGCGCGGCACGACCGTGATGACCAATATCATCGAGGACATTCGAGTTATTAAGAGCGAATACGAGATAGGACGTCATGTGCACGCCTGCCTGGTGGTGGACGAGGGCATGAAAAAGCTGCTGGAAATCACGCGGGTGGGCGTTCCCCTCATCACCATCTACAGCGGACTGGTGCAGGCCATGATGGCCAAGGCGCTCTTCGAGGTGGCCGACCTCAACCTCATCGCCAGCAAGTTCCAGGGCGCGGTCTGGCCGCCCTCCATTTCGCATGACCCGCATATTATCCCCACTCCCTTCATGGTCATGGAGGAAGGAGGGCCTTCCTGCTCCATCGTCGGCGCTATCGTAGACGGATACGGCGTGGAGATCGAGCGCACACTTTTCCTGGAGTATGTACCGGAGCATGCAAAGAAGCTCTTCGAAACCAGGATGAAGTGGCCTATAAGCTGGCTCAGCCGGGCGTGGTGCTGGAGGAAATCGACAGGCAGGTTAGGCAGGTTTTCATCGACGCCGGCTACGAGAAAAACATCATTCACCGCACGGGACACGGATTCGGCATCACGGGACACGAGGACCCCTTCCTGGCGCTGGGCGACAAGCGCAAGCTGGCCCCGGGCATGATAGTAAGCGTCGAGCCCGGAATCTATTTCAAGGGGCAGGGCGGCTACCGCCACTCCGATACGGTGCTGATCACCGAGGACGGCAACGTTAAACTGACACACGCACCCGATCAACTGGAAGAGCTGCTCTTCAAGAAATAAGGGGATTATGATTATGAAAGAACCTGCTAACACACAACCCCAGGAATATAAAACCGGCGGCGGCAGCGCCATGTATATCCTTGTCATCTGCACACTGCTGTATGTCATCAACTATATCGACCGGCAGGTCTTCTCAGTGGTCCTGCAGCCCATGAAGGTCGAGCTGGGCCTGACAGATACCCAGTGCGGGCTGGCCCAAACCATCTTCATTCTGGGCATGGCGCTCTTCTCCTTCCCGGTAGCCTACATGGTCGACCGCTGGAGCCGCAACAAGACCATCGGGATTATGGCCTTGCTCTGGAGCCTGTTCACCTTCCTGACCGGCTTTGCTAAGAGCTTCACCACACTGATCTTGCCCCGCAGCCTGGTAGGCGTGGGTGAATCGGGCTTCACCGCCGGCGGGGTGGCCATGGTCAGCGCAGCATATCCGCCGGAAAAGCGCGCCCGCATGCTGGGCATCTTCAATATTGGCATACCCCTGGGCGCCGCCATCGGCGTGATAGCGGGCGGGGCTATCTCCGCCGCTATGGGCTGGCGTTGGGCTTTCTACATCTTCGCCGTTCCCGGCGTCATCCTGGGCATCATGGCCTTTTTCATGCGGGATTACAAGACCCCAACCGGCCCGGGCGCGGCCGGCACCAGGATTAATTTCGGCAAGTCAATCGCGGCGCTATTCCGCATCCGCAGCCTGGTCCTGTATTTCTTCGGCTATGGCATACTGTGCTTTATGACGGTTTCCGTGCTGGTCTGGGCGCCGGCGCTGATGATGCGCCTGATGAGCATCTCCGAGGCCACGGCCGGCATGATCGTGGGCGGATGGGCACTCATGGCCATCATCGCCGCCCCACTGGGCGGCTGGCTGGCCGACCTATGGCAGAAGAAGACGGGCAAGGGCCGGCTCCAACTGCCCGCGCTGGCCTCCCTCCTGGCCGCCATCGTACTGATCATCATGGTGTTGCTCAGGTTTGGTCCGATTGCTATAGGCCTGGGTTTCCTCTACGGTTTCCTCTCTGTGGTATACGGCCCGGCCCTCAACGCTGTCTCACAGGATGTAGTGCCGGCAGCCCACAAGGGCCTCTCCATGGGTATGGCTGTGTTCGCCGCTTACATGTTCGGCGGCGCCTGGGGTCCCTCCGTGGTGGGCGCTATCTCTGACTCGCTGGGTGGTGGTGCCGATGGCCTGCTCACTGCCTTCCTGATAGCCTCCAGCGCGGGCTTCATCGCGGCGGTACTTCTCTGGCTGGCCGCACGCACCTATCCGGCAGATATGGCCAAGGTCATGAAGGAAACATTGATCGCCAAATAAGTGTGGAGAAAGAAACATGAAACTGACGACGCTGCTGCGCCTGCAGGTAATCTATTTCGTGCTGGGCATGCTCTATAACGGTTTGAGCCTGTACCTCACGGCCACGGGAAAACCGCCACTCGCGCCGACGCAACCGGTGCTCGGCGCCATCTCGATGATAGTTTATGCGCTGTTCCTTATTCCGGGCTACCTGCGCAAGATCACCCTGTACAGGATACTGATGGGAGTCGCCATCCTGGTGATGGGCTACGGTGGCGTTGTTACCCACATCATCAACATTTTCACACAACCGCAGCTATACAGCTCCATCGTGTCCTGGGCGGCCGCAGTGGGCATCAACCTCTTCGGGCTGGTGCTGAATATCATCGCCGTCTCGGGCAAGTTTAAGACTTAGTTTAGGCCGGCGTATGAACTGATACCGCAAGGTTCACCACCGAGCGTGGTGCTCTTCCGCCCAGCCGACCAGATCGTTGACTTTGATCTTTTCGCCATCGTCTGCAACCAGCGTCCCGCTGTAGTGGCCGAACATCTGGTGGACCTCGCTGGCCAGGATGCCCACGTCGGTTTTAGCCACGCGTTCGAAGAATGGCTTGAACTCCAATTCAAGCCGGCCGTCGGGCGAGGTCATCAGCCAGGGCTTCTTGAAGTCCCGCTTATCGTACTTGAAGTCAATCTTGCCGAGCTTGTGCACCTTCCCATTCAGGATAATGGCGTTATCATTCATTTCGGGACTGTTGCCGATGCCGTCCCCGGCGTTAAGGCCGAGTGTGCGCCCGCCGGGCAGGAACTGCGAGAAGCTGGCCCAGATCCAGAATGAGCGGTAGGGCCAGACACCGACACCCCAGTCCAGCGTTCCCAGGCTGCAGTCCGGCCGTATATCGTATATCTTGCGAGTTTTCTGCCCGCTGACCTTATCTTCATCCCAACCGAATTCGATTGTGCCATCGGCCGGCATACAGTTTACCTTGCGCGTATAGAAGAAGCGCCTGTTCTTGTAGGGGAATACGTTGACCACCGACTCGTGACCATCCCTCAGGTGCAGTCTGACATCGGCGGAAAGGCCGGAACCTCCAAAACCCGGCCAGCTGATTTCCAGCCTGCGCTCATTATCGCTGCTGGTAAAGAAATGCAGGTGCAGCGCACCATTCTTATAATGACAGTCGCCGGAGGTGCTGTTGCGCGGCAGTTCGATGCCGCTGCCGAAAGGGATGTTCAGCGTCTGCTCAGAATACTGCCCCGTGATGAAATCAAGCACATAGACAAAGACCGGCCCCAGGTAGCCCACGTTGCTGAGCGTGAAGGAGAAGAAATGCGTGGGTGTGGTGATACCGAAATATTGCCAGCGCTTGATGCGCAGCGGCTGCAGGCATTTCAGCCCGTAGATATTGACGTTCTCCAGGTTGGCATCCAACAACGGCTGGCGCGCCCAACCGTAATCGGCCAGGTTGCCCTGTCCATCCAGCAACGGCCCGCTCTTAGTTATCTCACGCATTATACATACCCCCCCTTTAATTCAATGTATGAACCCGATCAATGCGCGGATCAATTGTATCATCCCCACGATAAAAAGCACCGACCAGGTCAATGTTTTGAAGGTCAGCTCTTTGACCTTGATGAAGCTGCCGATCGCCACGCCGGCAATGAAACCGGGCAGCACCACCGCAGCCAGCTGCAGAGATTGCAGATTGGCACTTCCCACAATCCACATTGTTGCATACAGCACCACGTTCAATATCAGCCAGAGGACGGCAAGCGTGCCGAGGAAAGCCTGCGGCTCGCGTATCTCCCGCCCGGCGTAATAGACGATCAGCGGTCCACCCGTGGCGAAAAGCCCGTGAAAGATGCCCCCACCCATGATAACCGGCGCTGCCAGGTATCGGGGCAGCGGCCCGGCGGCGGACTTCCGTATGTACAGCCCGATCAGCTCGACAGCCGAAACCAGCATGATAAAAATCCCCAGCACTATTATCAGTACCGTTTCATCGGCGTAATTGCGTATTAATATGCCCGCGATCATACCAAGGGCGGCCAGCGGCAGAATGGTCACGAGCAACAGGCGCCGGTTGACCTGCCTGTGCCAGCGGATAACCAGCCAGGTGCTCTGCAGGATGGCCAGGGCAACCAGTGCCGGTAGCAGCGTCTCCAGCGGGAAAAGGAAAAGGCCGAAGGCCAGGGCGATAATGGTATCGCCGAATCCAAGCGTGGTCTCTACCATATGCGCCAGCACCAATATTAGCGCCAGCAGCAGGATATTGATAATCTCAGGAGGCAAAGGCAATCCTACCCGGTTTTATAAAGGTCGTTGAAATACTGCGTGGTGATTTCTTTGGCCTGAGAGCGGTCCGGCATCGAGCCTATCATCCCATAGATAGCGGCGTCTCCGCTAACATCCTCCGGCTTCATGGCCGATACTTCCTGCACGGCTTCCCGCAAATCCTTGAGGCAGGGCTCCACCACCTTAAGATGCATGGGCGATACCGTGAAGTGCAGGCTGGGCGGGAGGTGCTGGCTATCGATATTCCAACCCCTCTGCTTCATTTTATCTCCAATGGCATAGACATTCAGGGACTTGCTTCCCACGCCAAAGGTAGTAGCCGGCGGTTTGCCGATGACATATATACCGGGAATTTTATTTACACCTTCTATCAAAATCTGCGTTGCCTGCATCGCTTCGGCAGCCAGGCGCATATAGCCCTCGTAACCCAGGAACTTCATGACCGTCCAACTGGCCGCAACCGGCCCGCCTGGACGTGCGCCGGATATACAGGGCGTGGCGTACACCCCGCCTGACCAGTCGGCATACACGAAAAGCTGGTATTTCCTCAAATCAGCATCCCTGTAGAGCACCACCGATGCACCCTTGGAGACGTAGCCGTACTTATGAACGTCGGCCGACATGGATGTCACACCGGGAACGCGGAAATCGAATGGCGGGATGGGGTAGCCGAGCTTCTCTATAAACGGCAGTATGAAGCCGCCGACACAGGAATCCACGTGAAACCACACACCCTTTTCTGAGGCAATGGCGGCCATTTCGCCGATAGGGTCGATGATACCGTGAGGGTAGGAGAAAGCCGAACCTACCGCGAAAACGGTATTTGGACTGAATGCTTTGCGATATACATCCAGGTCCACTACTGAGGCATCACTGACAGGCACGATCACTGTCTTTAGCCCGAGGAAATGGGCGGCCTTATTGAAGGCGGGGTGCGCCGAGCGCAGCATTACCAGTTCCGGTGCCTTTATCTCCGGCTTCTTCTCCCGCGCGTAATCCCGCGCGGCCTTTACAGCCATCATGATGCTCTCGGTTCCACCCGAGGTCATATTGCCTGCGGCAGTCTCACCCCCGTTCAGCAGGTCGGCCGTCATGGCTACAACCTCGGTCTCCATGCGCAGCAGGCTGGGAAAGGCGAACGGGCTCAACCCGTTTTCAAAAACGTACTCGCCGAGGGCGGACATCACAATATCCGCGACATCCTCCCAGGGCCTGAAGACCATGCTGAAGGCGCGGTAATTGTGGAAGTCCATGTCATTGGATTTCAGATCGTGC
>JAPLHJ010000272.1 GCA_026389675.1 Chloroflexota bacterium
TATTTTCCCTTGCTGGCAGTGGTAATGATGGCCATCGGCATACTCTGGACAATGCGTGAGACCGCGGTCCAGACGTATTTGATGGGTAAGACCCCTTTGAATTTACACGGCATAGTCTTCGGTATCTATTTCGGCATAGGAATGCAGGGCCAGAGCCTGCTGCAGCCTGTTTACGGCGGCTTGATGGATATGCTCGGCATCGCCAACATCTTCTTTTCCGTAGCTTTGATAAGCGTTGGCACATCGATCGTTGCGCTGTTAATGTCCAAAAAGCTTTAGACCTGGTGTAAGCCGGTCTACATCGGGGCCTGTTTAATTATCCCGGTGGTAAACATGCTGAATGCCCCTATGAAACAGACCGCGGCCAGAGCCAGGATAAGGATTGCTATGATAAGGGACGTACGGTCTCTATTTTTAACCGCCGGCCGCAAAAACCAGATGGTCAATGGAATCAGCAGGACGCCGATGAGGATGCAGATCACGCCGAGGACATTACTGACGGTTTTTATAAGGTCCATGGTCTTAGCTCTCTATTCCACATCCTCAAACAGGTCATGTTCGAGGCGCCCGTTTGCGGGCGGCGGATAGGCCCGCATAAATGAATCCCTGTGCCCGGCCAGCCTTGATACCAGTCCCATCATGCTCAAACGCGGGCGCCCGCCGCCAACCTGGCTGAGATGGCAGGCCCGCGCCTTTGCCTGCAATTCCCTGGCCGGTTTGGTCAATTGCACCTTGGCGTGCACCGGAAAATCAACCGATGCCAGGGCTGTCAGGTCGATATCCCTGTTCCGCCCGAACCGCCTGGGATCCTGCCCGAAGAGCGGCAGGGCCTTCACCGCTATTTTCAACATTTTCCTCGACATAACTTGAAAATAGAGCTTGTCCGGCTGAAAGGGCGCGCCCGCCTGTGGATAACTGGCAGGGTCAGCCGCAACCTGAAAAGCCATGACTGTAGCTCTGTGAACGGCGATATGGTCCGGGTGGCGATATCCTCCGATGGGATCAAACGTTACCACCACCTGCGGTTTAATGTCCCTGATGATTTCAACAATACGCTCAGCCACCTCTTCTACAGGGGCGGCAGCCAGCGCCCCGGGATGATGGTTGTCCTCTGAACCGGGCATACCAGAATCGCGGTAGCCCAGGCTATAAAGTCCGGCCAGCCCGAGTATCCGTGAGGCACACTCCAGTTCCGCCCAACGCAGCTCGGCTATGTTATCATGCCCTGCCAGCAACGAGGCATCCACCGACCCGGCCTCGCCGCGCGTGGCGCAGGCATAGTAGACGCTGACTCCCGCCAGGGCATATTTAGCCAGCGTGCCGCCCACGCCGAAGGTTTCATCATCAGGGTGCGCGCCTACGAAAAGCAGTTTATATTTACTCATATCCAGGTATCGCTACAATATGTTTCGGCTAAGCCACGCAAGACCAAGCAATGGCCAACACGGTTGCCGGGTTGTCTCAATCAGTATTTACTGTATTATTATCTCTTCTTTTGTCCTGCCTTGTCCGATGTCTTCGCTGCCGACTTCGCCTCTGCTTGCTTCTTGGGCTTTTTCTCGTTTTTCCTTCCTTTGCTTCCCATGTTTTCCCTCCGTATTAAATTCGCTTCAACAAGAATTATAGCAGGTATGTCGGCGTTAGCTACACAACCAGGTTTACGAAGTCACAGGCCGAAAATTTGAAAGACAAAATGTTAGTTTTGTGGGATGATAATATACACAAGGGAGAATCATCCCATTTAGCGGTCTAAATAAAGTAAGATTAATTGGAGAGGTGTCATGGTTGAAACAATAGTTATGATTCATGGGATGTGGGGCGGGCCGTGGTACTGGGAAAACTACAAGAATTTCTTTGAGGGTAAAGGCTATCGCTGTATTATACCGACCCTGCGTTTCCATGATATGGACCCGAAAGCAATTCCAAACCCTGGTTTAGGCATAACCAGCCTGTTAGATTACGCTGACGACCTTGAAAAAGAAATCCGCGGAATGGATCCACAGCCGATCCTGATGGGACATTCGATGGGCGGACTCCTGGCGCAAATTTTGGGTAGCCGGGGCTTAGCCAAAGCGCTTGTTCTACTGACACCTGCACCACCGAGTGGGATCAATGCGTTAATGCCATCAGTAGTGAGGAGTTTCTGGAGCGTATTAATGGGATATGGCTTCTGGAAAAAGCCGAAGCGCCAGACTTTCAATGAGGCAGTCTATTCAATGTTGAGCCTTTTACCACAGGAGGAGCAGCGGAAGGTTTATGACCGGTTTGTCTACGAGTCCGGCCGGGCCGCGTCCGAAATCGGTTTCTGGTTTCTCGATCCGAAGAGAGCCAGCAAAGTCGATGAAAAAAAGGTAAGTTGTCCTGTCCTGGTTATAGCCGGTTCACAGGATAAGATTACCCCGGCCTCAGTGGTCAGGAATGTCGCTGACAAATATAGCGCTGTATCAACTTATAGAGAATTCACAAACCACGCCCATTGGGTTGTCGGTGAGCCGGATTGGCAGGAAGTAGCTGATTATGCCTGCGGCTGGCTAAATCAGGCGTTATTGCGATAATTGGGTAATAGGACAAAGGATATTCAGTCCCGTTTTGCCATCATAATTACCCGGTGAAAGCACCAAAACAGGGTGCCGTTCTGCTTGATCAGATAAGCTACTGCGGCAAATGGTTCTTTACTGAATTTATCATGACCTGGAAATTCTCAAATTTAGCGTCGAACGGGATCGTGCATCCCGTGCTCAGGATGAAACCCGTCTTCCCTTTGCCAACGTGGTCGATCAGTTTTTCACAGTAGGCCTGCATCTCTTCAGGTGTGCCGATGCTGCTCAGTGAGGCAGGAACGTCTCCCATGATACACATATGGTTTTTAAGTATTTCTTTGGCCTTGAAGATATCCGTGGTGCTGTCCAGCTCGCAGACGCACATTTTCGCAGGGAGGTCGAGGAGGTAGGGCAGGTTGAGCGTCCAGTCCTGGTCGAAATGCATGACTGTTATCAGCCCTTCGCGGGCAAATGCGTCTATCATCTTTTTCATATAGCGGAACTCAAAGCGCTCGAAGATTTTCAGTGGGTAGTAGAAACAGCCACCCCTCTCCAGTATCAGCTCTACGCCCGGTATACCGGTCGCACGGGCCGCTTCAATAGGAAATTTAATCAGATCGTCGATCATGGCATCCATGACAGCCTGGACCTTGTCGGGGAACCTGTAAAGATCCTGCGTAAATGGAACCAGCGACCTCCTTGTGGAAAGGAACATGAGCGGCGACATAACTATGGCGCCGCAAAGTGAGGGGATGTTGCGCGCCTTCCATACTTCCCCCTCGGACCTATAGCGGTCCAGTTGCCTTTTGGCCCAGCTGAGCAAAAGCTCCGGGTTCAGTGGGAAAAAGCGGCCGAGGTGCTTCTCGGCAAAGCCTAACCAACCCAGTTTTATTATCTCGTCATAATCTTCAATTGTCAGGAGCTCTTTTTCTATGAACTGGGGCGATGAGTCTTCAGAAAAGCCCGGTTCCTTCCCGGGGTACCTCGTGTCACCGATGACTACCTGCATAACAGCAGCAATGCTGGGGGGTATGGGAAGGCTGTATCCCGGTATAATCATAGCATCCCATCCGGCGACGTCATCGAAGGTATCTACAATGGCCTGGAAGCCCCTGCGCGGGTGGGCGATGCCCTCAGCGACCGTCATGCCCCTATGCCTGGATGGGAACATAACGTCCATGAGGGGCGCGACAGGAATGCGGTCACATGGCTCAAGCTTGATAGCGGCCCACGTACGTTCGGTGGGGGTCATAGTTTCTTTGATCATCTATTTCACCGCCTCGGCCAGTTCCTTGCACAGTTCAACTCCTTCAGGGGCATCGTCCGTGAATACGTCGGCGCCTACGTATTTGCGTACGACCTCGGTGACGATACCGCCTCCGATGATGACCTTTACCTTTTTTCGCAGGCCGGCTGCTTCCAACGCCTGGACAGTCTGTTTCATGGATTCGAAGGAAGGTGTGAGCAGGCCGGAGATGCCCAGGATGGGCGCCCCAGTTTCCTTCAGCTTGTTGACGAATACCTCGGGGGCTGCATCTACGCCCACATCGTATATTTCGAAGCCGGCGGCATTAAGAAGCATGGCCACTATGTCCTTGCCGATGCTATGGATATCGCCTTTGGCGGTGCCGAGCACCATTTTGGCGACCGGTTTTTTGGACTGGCCCGCTTTCAATTTAGGCTCGACAACAGCCATCGCCTCCTTGAAAATCTCTCCGGACATGATCAGTTCGCCCAGGAAATATTCTTTATTCTTATAGCGTTCCCCGACGATTTCCATTCCCTGACGGCAATCATCCACTATCGACATCGGGTTTGTGCCCGCGGCGATTTTATCCTGCACAATTTTCCTGACCTCGTCTTCCTTGAGGTCGGCTATGGCATTGGCGAGTTCAGACATGATTCCTCCTATAATGATATGTAGAACGAACATCGATACGGCATCATCGGTTTCATATTTTAGACTTTGGCAGATGGCGACGCAACCGGGCAGATCCCATTGACAGCCATATGGCAAGGGAATATTATCATACCCTATGGTTAAAGATGGATGATAATTGCTAATTTGCGAGTTGAAAAGGAGGCACGATGGCAGAAGGCGCTCAACTGGATCTGAGACAATCTATACAGAAGCTTGCGGACCGCTTCAACGGTTTGATACCAATTATGCTGGAGATGGGTATCCTTGAGGACATACTGCATAAAAAGATCATCATGTCTGAGAAGGGTGGTCCGAGCTTTACCGTAAGCATAGTGCCGCAGGGGTTCAGCGTGGCGGATGGGGAGGACCCCTTTGCACATGCACTGATGCGTACCACCGCTGAGCAGTGGATAAAGATATTCGCCGGTGAAAAGCCGTACGCGGCAATTTTCCGCTTCGAATTGGATCCCCAGAGGGCCGAAATACCGCTTAACCAGGTCCCGCTGGTTGAGCGATTCTCATCTATTATGCAGGCCATCGTATCTTTACCGGGGTTAGGTTAATAATAATTAAAGGGGGGCAATTGTGACGATTGCGGTTACCGAGATTATCAGCACCTGGGCAAGCGGGTTAAAATACGAGGACATCCCTTCACGCACGATCGCGTGCGCCAAAGAGCAGGTCGTCGGCATTGTTGCCGCCATGTTAGCTGGGAGCCGGACGGAGGAATGTCAGCCCCTTTATAAAGCGTTGCGCGAATGGGGAGACAGGGAGGAATCGACGGTCGTCGGGGCAAATATGAAGACAAGCATGCGTAACGCTGGCCTGGTGAATTCCATTGTTGCCCAGACCCTCGAGTGGGAGGATTACCTGAGATCGCAGCATACCGGCGCATCGACCGTTCCCAATGCCCTGGCCGTGGGCGAGGCAGTGAATGCCAACGGTAAAGAGTTCCTGACCGCGCTGGTGGCCTATATAAAAAGCCACCTTTTCACCAACTCCTGCCCGAACCACCAGATCGATGCCGCCGTTGTGGCCGGTAAACTATTGGGTTTGAACAGTGAACAGATGATGGACGCCCTGGGCATATCCTGTTTCCCGCCCATGACGCAGTGCTTTGCAGGCTGGTTCTCTCCCACCAAGGGACTTATCACCGGCGCGCCGGTGCACACCGGGATCACCGGCGCCTGCCTGGCCAAGGCAGGTTTCAAGGGTTTCAGGAAGATAATCGAGCACCCGGATGGCTTCTCCTCCGCCATCTTTGAACGTTACGACCTGGAGGAAATGGTGCGTGACCTGGGCAATGACTGGCGGACCGATACTCATTCACCCAAGCTTTACCCATGCTGCGGGTGGCTGGACGCACTGGTAGATTCCGCGCTTGATATCATGCGTGAGCACAAGGTCGATTGGCGGGACATCTCCAGCATCGATGTGCAAAGTCCCACGGTCACCCTGCTGCTGAATAAGCCAAAGGATGAACTGATCGAGATGATCGACCGTATTGCCGGTACCGATTACCTGACCTGCGTGCCGCTTTTCTTCAATTCCATCTATCCGTTAGCCGTGGCCATCGTGGACGGCGAATTAACGCCCGCACAGTTCACCAAAGAAAGGATCACGGATAAAAAGCTCCACGAATTCTTCGACCGGATACACTTCGCGGTTGACCCATCCCTGGATGTTAAGGAGATGCAGGAAGGAATCAACAGCGGTGGTGTGAAGATCAGGCTTAAGAACGGTACCGAATACAGCAAATTTACCGATGCCATGAAGGGTTCTTACAAGAACCCCATCGACATCAGGGAGAAGCTGGAGATCTGCACCCGGCACATCCTGGGCAACCAGCAACGCGACGAGATTTATAATGCTGCCTGCCGCATTGAGCAAATGGACAGCATCCGCGATTTCACCCGCCTGTTGCTTTGACGGCGTCCCCACATCACCGTAATGTAGACAACAATAAGGAGGTTTTTTTGAATGGCAGTTAAAACCGGCAGGCAGTATACCGATAGCCTGAGAGTCATTAAAAGGAATTCATATATCCTGGGGCAGAAGGTTGACGACATAGTTGACCACCCCATGAACCGGCCGGCTGTGAACGCCATAGCCGAGAGCTATGAGATCGCAAATATCAAGGATATGAAGGCCTTTGCGGCCCCGTCTTCGAAGCTGTGCAATGGGCCGGTCAACCGGTACAACGCCCTCAGTGAGAGCGTCGATGACATGCTGTCCCGCGGCGAAATGGAACGGACGGTGGGCTACAGGACGGCGGTAGGGTGTCCCCGCTCAACCGGATATGACGCCATCAACGCCGTTTACAGCATTGCATACGAGGTTGACCGGAAATACAAAACGCCATACCTTGAACGCTTCACTCGGTGGCTCAAACGGGTCCAGGAAAACGACCTGGCCATCAGCGGCGCTATGACCGACGTCAAGGGCGACAGGGAGAAAAGGCCTTCGCAACAGGCCGATCCTGATATGTACCTGCATATAGTGGAGAGAAAGCAGTCCGGCGTGGTGGTCAGGGGCGCCAAGGCCCACCAGACCGGCGCGGTTAATTGTCACGAGCACCTGGTAATGCCCACCCGAGGCATGAATGAGGCTGAAAAGGATTATGCCATCTGCTTTTCGGTTCCTGTAGACGCCCCGGGCCTTTATCATATATACGGGCGCCAGCCCTCCGACACGCGCAAGCTGGAATCCGGGGGATCCATGGACGTGGGCAACAGCCGCTTCGGCGGTTGCGAAACGCTCATGATTTTTGATGATGTCTTCATCCCCTGGGAGCAGGTGTACATCTGTGGTGAAAACGAGTACACCTGGCCGCTGGTGAACCGTTTCGCCATCGGCCACCGTGCATCCTATGGGCTGGCGGGTGGAGGTGTGGGCGATGTCGCCATAGGGCTGGTGGTGGCCATGGCCGAGGCCAACGGGGTTGCGCATGACAAGATAATCTGGGACAAGATAGCCGACCTTATTATTTGCTGCCAGACCCTTTACGGCCTGGGGCTATCCGCCATGCTCAAAGGCAAACCAACTGCTTCGGGCATCTATTTCCCCGATTACGTGCTGGGCGGGGTGGCCAAGTATAACGCTACCACACTGCCCTTTCAGATGCTGCGCATTACCCAGGATATCTGCGGCGGTCTGGTGGCCACCATGCCCGGCGAAGCGGATCTGCGCAACGAGGTGATCGGCAAATACATTGAGAAATATCTGCGCGGCGCCGCGCAGGTGCCGACCGAGCACCGCATGCGGCTGGTGCGGTTGATAGAATGCATGTCCCTGGGGCCTTTGTCTGCCGACCTGCTGACCATGGGGCTGCACGGCGCGGGTTCGCCATATGCGCAGAAAATGATGATACTTGGTGACTACGCCGAAAGGATACCCGGGCTGCGTGACCTGGCGCTTTACCATGCCGGCATCATAGATAAAATAAGCTGAAGTTTTTTTATTAGAGCGGAGGACTATGGCAATGACGGAGAATATCGCAAGTCTGTTTATGGGGCAGGTTGAAAGCAATAAAGGGCAAACTGCGCTCAGGCGTAAAAAGGATGGCCGTTATATTGACATAAAGTGGGAGGATTATGGCCGTAACGTCCGTAAGTTGGCCTGCGCACTGCTAAACCTTGGCCTCAAAGAGGGTGACCGGATTGCCATATACAGTTACAATTGCCCCGAGTGGGCATATATGGACCTGGCCGCTCTCTCCCTAAGAGCTGTGGTTGTGCCCATTTACTTCAAAAGCAATGCACTGCAGGTCGAATTTATACTCAGGGATTCAAAGACCAGCCTGATCATGGTGGGTGATGAGTCCCAACTGGCAACGATAAACTCTATAAAGGACAAGCTACCTGACCTGAAAAATGTTATATTCGCGGGAGAGAAAGTGCCGGGTAGCGATACGGCGGCGCTGACCGTGAACTCCCTGCTGGCGGGGGATGCCGGTAAAGCTGAGGTGGCTGAGCTGGAGAGGAGGATCGGGAAGATCTCGCCTGACGATATCGCCACGCTGGTCTACACTTCAGGAACCACGGGAGAGCCCAAGGGCGTCATGCTCAGCCACAAGAATCTACTGGCCAATGTCAGGTCAGACTTGACCGCCGTATCCATGGGTAAAGGCGACGTCGGCCTTTCCTTTTTGCCCACCAGTCATGTCCTGGACAGGGTGGTGGTCCACTATATGAATATAGTTATCGGCGGGACCATTGCATATGCCGGGAGCCTGGAGAGCGTCCTTGAGGATATCCAGCTTGTCAGGCCGACCGCCATGTGCGGCGTACCCAGGATGTTCGAGAAGATCTATAGCGGGATATTTGACCGTATTAACAGCGGTCCCGGACTGCAGAAAAAACTATTCCACTGGGCTGTGGCTACGGGTAGTGCCGTCGTCACCAGGAATGCGGAGAAAAAGCCGGTCAACCCCTGGTTGAAACTGAATTACGCCCTGGCTGATGCGCTGGTCTTTGTTAAAATCCGCAAGCTGTTCGGCAGTAGAATGAAGCTTTTCGCATCGGGAGGCGCGCACCTTCAGGAGGAGATCGATATATTTTTCCGGGCCATCGGTATACCTATTATGCACGGCTATGGACTGACCGAGGCCACCTGCACGGTCACGCTCAATACGCGCACCGATTTCAAGCCGGGTACGCTTGGCCAGCCCCTTCCTGGCGTGAAAATCAGCATAGCCGAAGACGGCGAGATATTGGTGAGCGGGGGCCTTGTTATGAAGGGCTATTACAACCGTCC
This sequence comes from Chloroflexota bacterium, assembly GCA_026389675.1. GTDB lineage: Bacteria > Chloroflexota > Dehalococcoidia > GIF9 > UBA5629 > CAIMUM01. Next base: position 9,217 of record JAPLHJ010000272.1, read on the forward strand.
CGGAGACAGCGCGGAGACACTGGCAGGGGGTTGGCTGCATACCGGTGATATGGGTTACATCGACGGGCAGGGTTACCTGGTGATGACGGACCGCAAAAAGGACATACTTGTGACATCGGGAGGCAAGAACATCTCGCCGCAGCGCCTTGAGACGTTGTTGTGCCTCAGCCGCTTTATCGAACAGGCGGTTATAATCGCCGAAAGGCGCCGGTTTGTCTCGGCCCTCATCGTGCCCGACTTCCTGCAGCTCAAGCAATATTGCACTGGCACCGGCATCGAATATTCACTTCCCTCTGAGATAGTGAAAAATCCGCAGATCATCAGGCTTTACCAGGCAGAGGTGGATAAGGTCAACAGCCGTCTGGACAGCTTCGAGAAGATCAAGGGTTTCGTTCTGATGCCCCAGGAGTTAACGGCTGAGGCAGGCGAACTGACGTACACATTGAAAGTCAAGAGACGCGTGGTCGATGAGAAGTACAGGGCTATCATAGATAAGTTATACGAGTAGGGGAACGTTAGCCTTAGGATTGGATGGCGTCCCTGGTCGGATTCGAACCGACGACCCGCTGCTTAGAAGGCAGCCGCTCTATCCACTGAGCTACAGGGACTTACAGGGAGTTTAGCACAGGGAATTAAGCTTCTTCAACAGGCGCTGATGAGGATAGAGGCTTTTCCGGTTAAACGGCTGCCTTTTTGGGAGTCTCTGTTTCTTTGGGGACCGTCACTTCCTTAGTGGTCTCAGGAATCTTGGCTGGCAACTGCGATTCCCCAGGGCTGCGGCTATCCGTAACATAAAACCCCGAACCTTTGAAAATTATAGGAACGGGCATAAAACGGCGCTTCACTTTACTCTTGCATTTCGGGCAGGGAGCTACGTTTTCATCG
>JAPLHJ010000241.1 GCA_026389675.1 Chloroflexota bacterium
CTGAGGAAGTACTGGACATTCGAGAAATCCAGTACCTTGAAGGCCGGCATCCTCACCAGCTCTATATATATAGTGGGTACGTTGCAAAAGGCCGTCGGCCTGTAGGTCTTCATCATATTGATCATGCCTGCAAGGTCACGTGGGTTGGCTACTGCTATCTGGGTCTGGCCGAAGGCCATGCTCCACATGCTGACACCAAGCCCCGCCTGGTGGAACAGCGGGAACGCGGACAAAATCACGGATTTACCCATTTTATAGTCCAGCCATACAACCAATTGCGTGATGTGATCTACCATGTTTTTGTGTGTCAATACGGCGCCTTTGGATGGTCCGGTAGTTCCGCCTGTATACTGCATCAGGGCCGGGTCGTCCGGGCTTATCTTCACCTTCGGGTCGGTATCCTGCATCTCTTTCAATATCTCTAAAAAATGATTTATGGTTATACCTGGTACCGAGGGTAGGGCGCCGGGCGCGGCCGGTTCATCGGTCGGCAAGAAATCCCCTATCCCGACCATGGCCACCGCCTTGACGCCTGTTTTGGCAATGATTGCCCCGACATTGCCCCACAGCAGGTCCATTGCCACCAGGACCTTGGCACCCGAGTTGTTCAATTGATATTCCAGCTCGCGCTGCGTAAGCAAAGGGCTTACGCCGGAGAGGACACACCCGGCCTTGAGTGTGCCCAGGACCGAGATGTAATAGGCCGGCACATTGGGGAGGTTGACGCCCACCACATCACCCTTCTTCAGCCCCTGCTTGATCAGGAAATTAGCGAACTGATTGGACATGCGCTCAAGTTGGGTGAACGAAATGGCCGTCCCCGCATAATGTATGGCGACCATGTCTTTGAACTTGGGGAAATTCTCGCGGTACCTCCCAGGATACGATTTATTCGGATAATTAATTTTCGCAGGTACATGCTTGTCATAGAATTTTAACCATGGTTTGCTGGCATACGGGTCTTTCATATTGCTCCAACCTCCAATTAATTCATGCGGAATCTGTATCTTCCACTGTACCTGACCACACAAATCTCTTTACAACATACCGGAATACGTTTTAAAATATACCGTTGTGTAAAACTGGCCAGTTTACTGGCGCTTTTAGATTTATAACATAGGCAAAACGTCCTTGTCAATACGCTCTGCTATTTAAATCAAACATTAACGGAGGTTTATTCATGGGCAACAGCACGGGCAAACAGGTTCCTTTCAAAGAGGGAATGATGAAGCTCCCACAGTCCCCGTCCGATAAAGGGTACATGGTCGGGAGCAAGTGTAGAAAATGCGGGGAGCAGTTCTTTATCAAGCGGGATATCTGCGAGAATTGCCAGGGGCGTGACCTTGAGGAGATAACTCTGAGCAGCACGGGAAAGCTTTATGCCTTTTCCGTGATGTACTACCCTGCGCCTCCACCCTACAAGCCACCTGATCCCTTTGTGCCCTTCGGTTTGGGCTGGATCGAGTTGCCCGGTGGGATGGTACTCTATTCCCTGCTTACCGAAAATGACCCTAAAAAACTCAAGATCGGCATGGAAATGGAATTGACCTTTGAAAAATTCAGTGAAGACAAGGACGGCAACGACATCATGATCTGCAAGTTCAAGCCGTCAGGGGCCAATTAACATGTTTATTTCTGTATCGCTAAATACAGTCGTACTGAAGGAGGCGCTATGAGCGACGTGGTAATTGCCGGCGTTGGAATGCACCCGTTCGGCAGGTATCCTGACAAGGACCCCGGTGACATCGCAATGGAAGCTATTTTAAAGGCATTGGAAGATGCTAACATGAATTACCATGATATTGAGTTTGTGCTTGCCGGGAAGGTCGCTTTTAAGAAGGCGGGCACCGGCATCGATTTGATGATGAAAGTGGGTATGACCGGCGTGCCGATTTATCAGATAAATGCAATGTGCGCTACCGGCGGCGCCATGTTGAAATTGGCCAGGGACGCCATCAACAGCGGTTCATGCGAGGTCGTGCTGGTTTACGGGTTCGATAAGTTCAAGGGCATGTTCGATGAACTGGGAGACCCCTGGCAGAACGTCCTGGGCATGAAGGCCAGCCCGGCAGCCTTTGCGACCGTGGCCCAGAAATATATGAATGATTACGGCGCCACCGAGGAGGACTTTGCCAGGGTAGCTGTGAAGGCCCATAAAAACGGCGCTAACAACCCTTACGCCCTATTCAGAAACATAATTACTGTTGAGGATGTACTCAAATCTCCCATGGTGGCCTACCCGCTACACCTGTACAATTTTTGCACGCCCGATGATGGCGCTGCTGCAGCTATCGTGTGCGGCCAGAAGGCCGCTAAAAAATTTAATATTCGCAAACCTATAACCATCGCCGCAACTGTGATGCAGACAGCACAGTATCCCCCCTCGGTAGTCGAGCCCAGCAACACCTATAGTGTTAACCTCAAGGTAAAAGGCTTTTCGGTAACCGAGCTGGCCGCGAAAAAAGCCTATGAGATGGCGGGTGTGGGACCAAAAGATATAGACTTATGTGAGGTACAGGATACCGAATCTGCACACGAGCTGGTACACATAGAGCAACTTGGCCTTTGCAAGCAGGGGGAAGCATATAAGCTGCTGCGGGAAGGTGTATGGGACATTACGGGCAGGCTACCGGTCAACCCCAGCGGCGGGATACAGTGCAAAGGTGAGCCGCCCGGCGCCTCGGGCCTCGGGCAGGTATGCGAGATCGTGTGGCAGATGAGAGGTCAAGCGGGAAAGAGGCAGATATCCAGAGATCCTAAAGTTGGACTATGTCAGGTCTTCGGTTGGAATCACGTGGCCGCAGTGACAATACTGAAAAAATAGTTTCGGCTGAATAATAAAAAACAGGGGGCGAGAGTCCCCTGCTTTTTATGTTTGTAGCCGACAGGATTATTTCTTGGAGCGCGCTACGGAACGGGCCATGCGGTCCAGTTTGAAGATGGTCGTGAATTCCATGTTTTTACTGATCCAGAGCCGCTTCATGATAACCGAGTCTGTAATGGCGCCGCGGTAGGCAAGGCCGTCCGCTAAAGTCTTGGGACTCCTGGCCACCATGATGAAATCAGGTTTAGTCAGCTTTTTCTCCGCCAGGCTGATATCACCGTTGTTGATGATGATGGCGAATTCTCCGCCCGTGGTCTTGACCTGGATGTCGCGCTTCCATCCCAGGATATCCTTACGGGCACGCTCCGTTTCATTCATCAACTTGATGACTGCTTTAATCTCTTTGAGGGCCTTTTTGTAAGCTTCCTGCTCTGCTGCTGTAGCCTTTTTCAAGGTTGGCTCGACCGCCGCCTCCCAGTTGATCTGGGAAGAAAGCAGGCCTTTCTTGGCGACCTGGGCTTTGGTCAATTCGCTTACCGGTACGCAGAAGATATCGCTTATCTCGCCACTGCGGTCATCCCTGAAAATTACCTTGACCTTGGTGCCCTTCTTGATAATGCCAGGCGCAAGTATGCCAGTGGTGGTATATACATTTACACTTAGCGCCGTGTCCGCACCCTCTAAAACCACACGTCCCCTGCCGTAGGGGGCCATCTTGAGGAAAAGCGAGTTGGCGAAATACGTAATGGGCGGCGTGCTGAGCATCACGCCCACTTGTCCAACCTCAACAAGCTCGGTAGGGGCGAAATCGCAGTCCGGGCAGTGCGTCAGGAAGGGTGGACACCTTACCAGTCCGCACTTGGGGCATTTGCAGCCGAAGATCTTTTTATCATCCCTCAGACCCAGGAAGAAGGGGGACAATTCGCCCTTGCTCCTCTGGTAGAAGGTGTACATGGCGTCATTGGCGATCAGATATTTTACCTTATCAATGGTCAGGACATGCGAACCTACATCGGGTATATATTCTGCCGGGATAAGTTTTTCTTTCTTCTTAGCCATCTTATTTATCTCCTTCCTTGCTTAATCATGTTCCAGGATACAGACAGCAGTGTACTGGGCGATGGTGCTGCCCGTTCCATGCACAATCGCGGTCTTTTTCTTGCGCTTTATAAGCTCATTGCGCGCCGACCATGCAGACATGATGTTGCTTGCTCCTACGGCATGCCCCGAGTATATCAGGCCGCCGCACGGGTTGACGAGATATTCGCCGCCGGGGAGCATAAGGCCCTCATCGATAAGAGCATCGGCATTACCACGCGGGACGAGGTCGAACTCCGACATGGTGATCTCGAGCTGGTGTACGAAAGCATCGTGCAGTTCAACTATATCGATCGATTTCCTGGGATTTTTTATCCCCGACATTTTATAGGCCTGGTGTGAAGCTATATAGTCCGACATGATGCGCGGCATTACCTTCTGGTTCTTCCCGGCAAAGGAGTGCTCATTGGCTTCGCCCAGGCCGGTAATCCAGACGATTGGTTTCCCTGTGTTCTTGGAAATGGCCTTGGCCGTTTCTTCTTCGGCTAAGATCAGGGCGGCGGCGCCTTCCGTATAAACGCATATCTCCAGTTCCTTGAACGGGTAGACCACTAACCTGGAATTCATGACTTCCTGCGGAGTCACCTGGTCATGCTGCCGCTGCGCAAACTTGTTGGTCTTTACATACTGGCTGAGCAGGGAGGAGATCTTGGCCGTCACCTCGGGCTTGAGGTCCTTGGGATGTTCATCCATATAAGCAAGCACCACCTCGGCATAGCTGTCGGCGGCGGTCCATCCCAGTCTCTGCTCGAAGAAACTATCGGCCGACCAGCCGATAGACTTGATCACCTCAGGCGTGGCGGACATGGACATGAAATCGAAACAGTCGGTACATTTCTCCACGCCCAGCACCAGGGCAGTCTTGAACCTCCCTGCGGCTAAATAGGCATGCGCCGCAGATATAGTGTAAGCGCCTGTCGCGCCTCCGGTGCTGACACGCGTGCCAAACTTGTTCTGCATGCCGATTAAGCCGTGTAAAGCATGCTCAGGGATACAGGTCCTTTCAAAAATATCGTTATAGATCGCATAGAAAACGGAATCGACATCTTTGATTGAGATCTTGGCATCCTTGACCACCTCCCTGGTGGCCATCTGTGCAAGTTCGTAGTATGTCTTTTCGTTCCATTTGGCTTTGAAGGGCGTAACCGCAGCACCAACAATGCCGACCCTTTTGGACATGGTACTA
>JAPLHJ010000279.1 GCA_026389675.1 Chloroflexota bacterium
ACGAGAAAATAGTTCTTCCCTGCATTACACACGGCCCGGGAGCGGAAGCCTATGCCGTCGCCTGCGCCGTGCCCGGCAATGCCAAAGGTATTAAAAACATCTCGGCCCGCTATTCACAGGATGACCGGCGCGTAGAAAGTCCGGACTGGGACATGGGCAATATTAAATACGGGTTCCACGAGACCGTAGTTATTTTCGACGATGTATTCGTTCCCTGGGAGAGGGTTTTCATGTGCGGCGAAGTTGAATTTACGGGGATGCTGGTTAACCTGATCGGCGGTACTCACCGGCCGACGACAGGAGGATGCAAGACGGGATGGACTGACGTACTCATCGGAGCGGTCCAGACCTATGCGGAATACAATGGAACTGCAACCGTGTCTCATATACGTGACAAAATCACTGACATGATCATGTATAATGAGATGATGTATTCATGCGGCATTGCCTCTTGCGTCAAGTCAACGTGGTACGATGGAGTGGGGATGATTCCGGATATGCTGCTGGGGAATAACACAAAGTATATAACTTCCAAGGCGGTTTATGAGCTGGTAAGGCTGGCAGAGGATATCGTCGGCGGAATTATTACCACGCTCCCCAGCGATAAAGAGTTTAAGAACCCCGAGATCTCTCACTACCTGGACAGGTTTTATAAAGGTGCACGGGGAGCGACGGCGGAAAACCGGGCCAGGATCGTGCGACTCATAGAAAACCTTACATACGGCGCCGGAGCTCTATGTCATTCAGCAGCTCACGGAGGCGGCTCGGGGCAGGCCTGTAAGCTTTCCATGTACGAGTTTGCCCGGGGCGAGCCTCTGGAGTCCCGTAAGCGAGATGCCCAGAGGTTATGCGGCATTATTAAGTAGGATTTGGACCATTCAAAGTGGTACCGGGATAAAAAATTAATATAGGGGAGGTTGACATGAGCTTAAACAAACTGCAGGAAAATCTCTTGAGGAGGGCGGCTATCGGCGATCTCGTCACGCGCTCGGCTGAAAGGTTCGTGGACAGGATTGCACTGGTAGCCGGGGATGAGAGGGTGTCTTTCAAAACTCTTAACCAAAAAAGCTGCATGGCTGCCAATGCGTTCGCCGCGCTGGGAATCAAAAAGGGCGATAGGGTGGCGCTGATGAGCCACAATAGCCTGGACTACATTTACTGCCGGTTCGGCCTGGCGAAGATCGGGGCCATATCAGCGCCCATCAACTTTATGCTCAAGGGCGATGAGATCGAGTACATTATCAACGATGGGGAACCCAGGGCATTCTTCGTGGAAGATTCACTGGCAAATTCCGTACTGGAGATAAAAGACAAGCTCAAGGGCGTTCAAATATTCGGCTGCTTCGACTTCGGCAAAGCGCCCATACCCGAGAAATGGGTGAACACGGCGGACTTTTTCAAAGGGTCGTACCCTGTCACCGAACCCGAGGTCATCATCGAGTCCAATGATATGGCAACTCTTATCTATACTACGGGGACTGAGAGCTTCCCCAAAGGTGTGATGACCAGCCATCTGAACTACTATATGAGTATTTTACACCTGGCCTGCGATGTTGATTTCAGGCGGGAGGACTCAGTCATTATAGATATCCCGCTTTTCCATGTGGCGGGAACCACCGTCCTCAACGGCACAATCACCTTTGGCGGGAAGGCTGTCATCGGGTACGCTCCCGACCCCAACAATATCCTGCAGAAGACCCAGGACGAAAAGATCAGCATGTGGGTCTACCCTCCAACGGTTTACGCCCTGCTACCCATGATGCCCAATTTCGGCCAGTTCGACCTGTCCTCGTTGAAAAAATGCGTGTCTTTCGGCGCTGTTATGCCCAGGACGGTGCTCGATACCTGGAAAAAATTCAAGCCTGAAATCCAGTGGAGGAACTATTGGGGTCAGACCGAGAGCAGCCCGGTCGGCACGACTTCCACGCCCGAGAGCTTTGAGAAGAACATCAGTTCCATCGGCATCCAGGATACAGCCGTCTCCGTGAAGGTCTTCGACGAGCAGGACCATGAGGTGGCGCCGGGCGTCATCGGCGAATTAGTCATCAGGGGCCCAGCGGTCATGCTGGGATACTGGAAGAAAGAGAAGCAGACGGATAAGACGCTTTCCAGCGGCTGGCTGCATACAGGCGACCTCGGCTCCATGGATGCTG
>JAPLHJ010000276.1 GCA_026389675.1 Chloroflexota bacterium
CCATTAATTTTATGCGCCGGCAGTGACAATGGCAAATAGGAAGTGTTCCAAGCAGCTCATTAACCGATCATCAGTGCCAATAATGATCGAGTATCAACTGTATTGGAGTCGGGGGTATACTCAGTCCCCCTGTGTATGGAAAATCCATAAGCAGAATGGTGAAAATAATGAGTACTATCAGCACCGCCAACATGGTGGTCATGATAAGCTGCGCATAGAGGTTCTCGGACCCGAAAAAGAAGGTGAACGCCACCGTGACAATGCCTCCGAAAAGCAGCACAAACCACAACGCCGGGTGCAGGCCCGACGCGGCATCCTGGATACGCTGCCTCCTCATCTCAACCGCATCGTTCATCTTGGTCAGCATTTCGCTGAAAAATATCTTGTCCCTCTCGGTTTTAGGTTCAAAACCTGCAGTCAATACCCAGACCTTGTCGGCCTCCGCCTGCGCTTCAAGGCTCCTCTGACCGTACTGCATCTGCGGCCACTCGTACTTGATGACTGCTCTGAGATAATTGCCGTTGGCCTCCAGGAATTGGCTACTGAAAGGTTCGGGCAATAAACATGCATCACGGTAAATTTGGGCGAAGTCGTTTGCTTCCTTGACCGTGTTGTTCTGCGCCCGGTCGAAATCCTGCCAGACGATGACCAGCACGAAGGCCAGCATCACCGCATAAATCACCCCTAATGTACTGAAAATCGGACCGGCGATATCATGGTGCTGTTTAAATTTCTTTATGTCAACCAAATTGCGTACAAGCAGCACACCGCCTACAGCAGTGCCCATAGCTATGCATAACATTATGGCGGCTATTACCCAGGTCGGGATATTCAGCAGTAGCCATTGTTGAAAAGGCATCGTTACCTCGCTTAATCGTCCGGGCGATTTGCTTTTTTCATGTCCTCTATCTAACAACAACTATAACCGAAACGTCAAGTATTATGAGCTATCACGACCGGCGCCTCCTGCAAAACCCCGGCTTGAAAATACCGAGACTTACTTATAGAATGTCACCTGACTCTGCATAACTGAGGGAGGTCTGCTCATGGATGAATTGAAACAGCTCGTCATAGACGGCAAAGCCGATAAAGCCGTTGCCCTGGTAGTAAAGCTGATGGACGAAGGTAAGTCGGCCGACGCGATAATGGGGCAGGCGCTGATACCCGCCATGGACATGGTCGGCAAGCTCTTCCAGGACGGCGAATATTTTCTTCCCGAACTGCTGGTTGCCGCCAGGGCCATGCAGAAAAGCGTCGAGGTTATCAAGCAGCGCTCTCCTGCCGGGTCGGTGGCTAAAAGCGGCAAGGCCGTGGTCGGCACGGTCAAGGGGGACCTCCACGATATCGGCAAGAACCTGCTGGCCATGGCGCTGGAAGGCGCAGGATTCGAGGTGGTGGACCTCGGCAGCGACGTTGCTGCGGAGCAGTTTGTCGGGGCCGTAAAAGAGCATAAACCCGATGTGGTGGGCATGTCAGCCCTGCTCTCCACAACCATGTACATGATGAAAGACGTTATCGAGGCTATCGATAAAGCGGGACTGCACAGCAGTGTAAAGATCATGGTGGGCGGGGCGCCGCTCAGCAGCGATTATGCTAAAAAGATAGGCGCGGATTTTTACGGGCCGGACTGCGTGGCAGGCAGGGATTATGCCCGTTCCGTAGTTGCCTCTAAAAATTAAGCGGGGCTTCATTATTATCCGTAGAGGAGAGGCAGGCCAATGAGCGCACCAAAAAAGGACATAATGACGCCCAAAGAACGTATCCACGCGGCGGCCAGGGGCCTGCCGGCGGACCGTGTCCCCGTTTTCTACTGGATCGAGGCGCACACGGGTTGCAAACTGATGGCGGAATACAAGCCATCCAGCCACTGGAATAGGAACCTGCTGGCTAAACTCTTCTGGGGCGGGTTCAAAAGCGGCGGTTACATGCAGGCCGGCGAGATCTGGA
>JAPLHJ010000222.1 GCA_026389675.1 Chloroflexota bacterium
CTCACGTTCTGAGGGCAGAGGAATGGCTTTCCAGCACACCGCGGCATGTGCTTTTGTACCGGGCGTTGGGCTGGCAACCACCGCATTTCGCACACCTGCCGATGATCCTGGGACCTGACAAATCAAAGCTCAGCAAGAGACATGGGGCTACTGCTATTAATGAATACCGGGATCAGGGATATTTGCCTGAAGCTATGATAAATTTCCTCGCGCTGCTGGGATGGTCGCTGGACGACAAGACGGAGATAATGACCGTAGAGGAGATAATTAAGAATTTTTCTGTTGAGCGCGTCAGCAAGACTGCCGCTGTCTTTAATATAACCAAGCTGGACTGGATGAATGGCATGTATATTCGAGCCCTGGGTACGCAGGATTTTAGCGACAGGAGCCTGCCGTTTGTTGAACGGGAGCTTCCCACAGGCGTGAAACGGCCCATAGATGCCTTATACCTGAAGCAAATAGCCCCGCTCGTTCAAGAGCGGGCCAAGCTGCTTTCCGAAGTACCATCACTGGTAGATTTTTTCTTCAGCGACGTGCTGGAGTATGAGAGCAGCCTGCTGCCGGGCAAGCTGGAGAAGGGCCAGGCCATCGACGTGCTAAAGAAAACCCTGCAGGCACTGGACGGTATTGAGGGATGGCGGGCCGGTGACCTGGAGACATCTGTCAGGCCGCTTGCCGAAGGACTTGGCCTCAAGGCCGGCCCCTTTTTCACTGTCCTGCGCATGGCTATTACCGGCCGCACCGCCTCGCCGCCACTCTTTGAAACGATGGAGGTATTGGGCAAGGACCGCTGCATGGCACGCCTGAAAGTAGCATTAGACAGGCTTGAGCCAGACCAGAAATAGCCCGGCGGACATATCACAAAGCGAGCAGCTTCAATGCCGAACAGATGCCTGGTTCAGATTAGATCAAATATTATTATTGTCACCCATGCTGAACGCTTATATCACGTAAATTCCTTTGTATCCAACTAAAGTCAAACCTTGAACATTAGAAACTGGATCATTCAGTCATAGACCGATTTGACCATATTGTGTACAATATATATACAGTAAGCATCAGGATATGGCCGCAATGGCAGGTTGTTATGGGGATATCTAATAGTAAGAACGATCTTAATAAGCCCTCAAAGTCCGCGGCTACCGGACGTGGTAAGAAGACGATAGGAAAAATTGCAGCCCCTCAGAGCACCACTGCAAATACGGAAAACCAATACAATATGCTGCAAAGCCTTATTGACAGCGCCAATATTCCTATTTTTTCCGTGGACAGCGATTACTCTTACATTAGCTTCAACAAGAGCCATGCTTCCATGATGAAATCAATATACGGGGTTGATATTCAACCGGGTAATTGCCTTCTGGATTATATGACTATGCAGGCGGATCGCGAGAAAGCCAGGGTGAACCTTGACCGGGCTTTGTTGAAGGGTGAAAGAGTTATAGAGGAAGCTTACTTGGGCGACGAATCATTATCCCGCCTCTATTTTGAAATCTTTTACATTCCAACAATTAGTCCGGCCGGGGAAATAAAAGGTGTCTTGGTGTTGGCCCGCGATATTACCCGGCGCAAGCAAGCAGAGGAGTCCATCCTGAGCTCGAAGCTGCTATTGCAGAGCGTGATAGACGCCACGCCCGACTTTATATACGTCAAAGATTTTGAGCATAGATTTATACTGGTCAACAGGAGCTTCGCTAAATCGCAAAATCTATCCCCACAGGATATGATTGGCAGGCCGGATACTGACTTCTTCTCCGAGGAGCTGTGCCTGGGCAACCCGGGCAAGGGCGTAGCGGGATTTCACGCTGACGACCTGCAAGCCTTTCAGGGAAATCTGGTGCAGAATCCCGGGAATCTTGTCACCTGGGCCGATGGCTCACTGCATATTTATGATACCTATAAGATCCCGCTGATAGACCAATCCGGGAAAATATACGCTGCCATAGTGTTCAGCCGCGATTCCACAGAGCGGCAGAGGGTGGAAGACAGCGTGGAGGCCACCCGCAACGCATCGCAGCGGACACTGCTAAGTGTCATAGATACTATAGCCAAAGTAGTGGAGATGCATGATCCCCACACAGCCGGACATCAGCAGCGGGTGGCTGCTCTGGCCGCGGCCATCGCCCGGGAGATGAAGTTGGATGATTCACGGATTGAAAACCTGATAATTGCTGCCAAGATCCATGACATCGGGAAGATGTATGTGCCGGCGGATATCCTCAGCAAGCCTGGCAAACTGACAGATATTGAATTAAGTATGATAATCACACACGCACAGGGCAGCTATGACATACTCTGGAAAGCTGAGTTTCCCCAACCGGTAGCCCTGATGGTCCTTCAGCATCACGAAAGATTGGACGGCTCGGGTTACCCTAACGAATTGAAAGGTGAGCAGATGCTGACCGAGTCAAAGATATTGGCGGTGGCCGATGTGGTGGAAGCCGTTGTATCAAACCGTCCCTACCGTCTAACGTTCGGTATAGATAAAGCTCTGGAGGAAATATCAAACAACCGTGGCAAACTGTATGATCCTGAGGTGGTAGATGCCTGTTTGAAGCTTTTTAACGAGAAGGGGTTCAAATTCGAAGAATAATTTATTACACCCGATATAATCAATGTCTATGATACATCCGTGCTAATTCTTAGCTAAAACACATATTTAACAACAACCAGAACAGTCTTCGGAACCGGGGGCTAACCGTTCTTAATGGATCCACCGATGCTTGGCTAAGCCTGGTAACTCTTGGGCATTCCCAGGACCTTTTCCCCGATATATGCCAGGGTCATCTGCTGGGTGATGGGCGCAAGCCTTGTGAGGTTGATTTCACGCCACCATCTCTCGACATCGTATTCAACTGCGTAGCCGTAGCCGCCGAAGACCTGCATGGCCCAGTAAACCGCCCTGGTTGCATGCTCAACCACGATGGCCTTTGCCATATTGGCGGCCGCTCCCACCTCCGCCGAAGGCTTACCCGCGTCATATGCTACCGACGCGCGGAAATTGAGCAGGCGTGCCGCTTCGAGGCAGGAATACGATTCGGCCAGGGGGAACTGCAACGACTGGTAGCTTCCGATGGGTACACCGTTGAATACCTTGCGTTCACGTGAGTATTCTACGGCCCTGTTTATGGCCAGGCGGGCTATGCCTATGCCGACCGCAGAGAAGCTCATGCGCTCGGGGTTCAGCGTATCCAGCACATTGTGCCACCCGCCGTCCAGCGGGGGCATGAGTGCACTGGCCGGCAGCTTCAGGTCGCTGAATGTCACATTGCATGAATGTGAGTAATTTACGCCGTGCTTCGCTATGGGTGATATCTCCACGGCCTTATCCGGCAGGTCTGCCAAAAACAGGCTCAGGCCCGAGGCCTTGCTTCCCGCACTTCCGCAGGGAGAAGTCCGGGCAATGATCAACATACCGTTGGCCCGGTCCGCGCCGCTGATGAAGGTCTTATTGCCGTTTATTATCCAGTGGTTGCCCTCCTTTCTGGCTGTGGTACTGATATTGAGGGTATTGGTGCCTGCGTTTGGTTCGGTGAGAGCCATGCTGAACTCGATGTCGCCTTTAGCCAGGCCCGGCAGGTATTTTCTTTTCTGCTCCTCCGTGCCGTGTTTCAAAATGCTCAGTCCCCCGAACACCTCTGATACAATCAGGTACCAGGCGCCGCCCATCCCGCATCCACTGGCGGCAAGTTCCTCCATGGCTATAAAAAGTTCGGTTGCGCCACCACCCGAGCCGCCGTATTCTTCCGGTATAACAATACCCGGAAACCCGGCGGAGC
>JAPLHJ010000185.1 GCA_026389675.1 Chloroflexota bacterium
CTGATACGCCTCGTTTCTTCTCCCGCTGGGATCGAGATCGATCCAAAGGGTAAAAAGCCCGGCAGGGGCGTGTACCTCTGCGCCTGCTCCGTCTGTTGGGAACGGGGGCTGAAAAGCAACCGCATCGAATTAGGGCTGCGCTCTAAAATGTCCGCGGAGAACCGGCGATCTCTGGTTGACTACGGTAGGAGCTTACCAGGGAAGGAAGATTAGATAATGAATAACAGGCAGGAACAATCGGACAGCCCCGCTGAAGGCGATCCCAAACAGGGGACGCAGCAAATAGGGCTCCCTCCGGTGATAACGGTCAAACAGCTTGCTGACCAGATAGGCGTCAGTGGTATTGAGATAATCAAGCAACTCATGCGCAACGGCGTAATGGCCAATATCAATCAGTCGTTAGATTACGACGTCGCCGCTTCAGTGGTGTCCGATTTCGGACTGACAGCAAAAAAGTTGCGCGTGGCTGCCCATGGTAAACAGAAAGCCGCGGCTAAAGGCGCTAAATTGCATGAGCGTCCTCCCGTTATCACCATTATGGGCCATGTCGACCACGGTAAAACCAGCCTGCTGGACGCCATACGGCGGACCAATGTCGTTGCCGGTGAAGCTGGCGCCATAACCCAGCACATCGGCGCCTACCAGATTGAAATGAAAGGCCGTAAAATCACTTTCCTCGATACGCCCGGCCACGAAGCCTTTACCGCCATGCGCGCGCGTGGTGCGCGGGCTACTGACATCGCCGTACTGGTGGTGGCGGCCGATGATGGCGTTATGCCTCAGACCATCGAAGCGCTGGACCATGCGCGCGCCGCTGGTGTAAGCATAGTCATCGCGCTTAATAAGATCGATAAGGCCAACGCCAACCCCGACAGGATCAAGCAGCAGCTTTCCGACCTCGGCGTGGTCATCGAAGAGTGGGGCGGCGATGTAGTATGCGTCCCCGTATCGGCCAAGAAAAAACAGGGCATCGACGACCTGCTGGAAAACCTCATTCTCGTCGCTGACATCATGGAACTCAAGGCTGAAGTTGACTGCCCGGCTGAAGGTATCGTCATTGAGGCCAAACTCGATAAGACGCGCGGACCGATTGCCACTCTGCTGGTGCAGAAGGGTGTGCTCAAACCCGGTGATAATATCGTCATTGGCACGGTAGGGGGCAAAATCAAAGCCATGTTCAACGACGAGGGTAAAAATATCCGCAAGGCGGAGCCAGCCGCCCCCGTGGAGATACTCGGTATGAACGCTGTGCCTGACGCGGGGCAGGTCTTCCAGGTTGTAGCCGATGAAAAAGAATCTAAAGCGCTTATCGAAAGAAACAGGGTGGCGGGACTGAGCACCACTACTGCCAGGGGCGTTAGCCTGACCTCGGTAGCGGCCCAGGCCAGCACCGGCGAAGTAAAGGAACTCAATATAATACTTAAGACGGATGTCCATGGCAGTATCGAACCTATCCGCGATTCATTGGAGCGCCTTAGCGATGATAAGATGCGCGTCAAAGTCATCCATGCGGGCACCGGCGCCATCATTGAAAGCGATATACAACTGGCAGTGGCCTCAAGGGCAGTCGTCATCGGCTTCAATAGCAAGCCGGAGCCGGGGGCTGTCCGGCTCGCTGAACAGGAAAAAATCAGCATACGCCAGTACAACATTATTTATAAACTTATAGAGGATGTGGAAAAAGCCCTCAAAGGCCTGCTTGAACCGGAATACGTGGACGTGACCACAGGCCAGGCCGAAGTAAGGGCTGTCTTTGAAGCCGGCAAGAAAGGCAGGATCGCTGGCTCCCAGATAAAAGAGGGCAAGGCTACCCGCGATGCGCTGGTGAAGATAGTTCGCGGAGGCAAGGTAATCGCAGAATCACGCGTAGCCGGACTGCGCCGCTTTAAAGATGATGTTAAGGAGGTGACAACCGGTATGGAATGTGGCGTAAAACTTGATAGCTTCAATGATTTCCAGGTCGGGGATATCCTTCAGTTTATCCGCCAGGAAAAAGTGGATTAATCCCGGCCTCCCCGCTTAAGCCTGCCGATCTACGAAATATCGTTGTGGAGGAAGCTATGACCAGGCGCACAGAACGTCTAAACCATTTAATTCAAATAGAGATAAGCGACCTTTTGCGCAAGCATATCAACGACCCGCGCCTTAACGGGCTTATCAGCGTTACCGGGGTTGAGATATCTAAAGACCTTAGAAATGCGGCAGTTTCCATCAGCGCGCTGGGTGATAACCTTGACAGGGAAGCGGTACTCAAAGGCTTCAAGTCAGCGGCCGGCTTCCTGCGCCGTGAACTGGCCCACCGGCTGAATATCCGCGTGACGCCTGAGCTAAGCTTCGAATTCGATGACTCCATCGAGCGAGGTGTTAAACTTGTCACTCTGATAGACAGCGTGGCTGCACATGATACTAAGGACGTGGTGGATGGGCCTAAACGGCATACTAAACGTAAATAAGCCGGCGGGACCGACCTCATTCAACATTGTAGCCCTTGTCCGCCGCCTGACCGGTGAGAAGCGCGTGGGTCACGCCGGCACTCTCGATCCGGCTGCCTGCGGCGTGCTGCCAGTGTGCCTGGGACAGGCCACCAGGATATCGGAATATCTGCACGCTTTCAGTAAAGAATATCAGGCCGTTATTGAACTGGGCACAACCACGGATACTTACGACAGGGAGGGCAGGGTTACCGGGCGGGGGGATACGGCCGGCATCACATTTCCCCTGGTACAGAAAACGCTGCAATCATTCGAAGGACTCATCGACCAGGTACCCCCGGCCTTCAGCGCCATCAAGGTAAAAGGCAGGCAATCCTATGACCTGGCCAGGGCACGGATACAAATTGGTCATTGTCTGCTCAAAAGGCACCTATATACGTTCATTAGCCCGCGATTTGGGAGAAAAGCTGGGCTGCGGTGCTTTCCTCAAAGACCTCGTCCGCACCGTTTACGGCCCTTTCAAAGTGGGCGATGCCGCAAGCCCTGAAAGCCTTCAGAATGCTATAACAGCCGGCCAATTGTCTTCACTGCTTTATCCTGCCGATTATCCGCTGACCGGCTGGCCGAAGTATATTACAACATCAGATGAGGCACTGAAGATCACAGGGGGCCTTAGTATAAACCTCATCGGGGTAAATCCCGGCGACGATACCTATCAGCGCGCCTATCACCCCGATGGCCATTTTTTAGCGGTCATGAAATTCATGCCGGACAGCGGGCTGTGGCATCCTGAAAAGGTCTTCAATCTTTAAAATCGTAAAGGATTTACCCTGATTTGCCTGAAAAAGCTTGACATGCCTACGCGTATTGGCTATATTAGCCTTAAGAGCTATAAATTAGCTTCAGGAGGTATTCAATGACACAGGCCTATTGCTTCAAAGACAGGAAGAAGGTGGAAATCAAAAACGCTCAGCACGTAAAACTGAAGAACGGGAGGCCCGCCACCAAGGGAACCTGCCCTCACTGTGGCACCAAGGTATACCGCATCGGCAAGAGCTAACCGGCAGACTCAGGGCAGCCGCCTGATCCTCTGAAGCAGTTTCAAAGGGTTATGTTCGAGTATTTGCCTGTACTTGCGGCTGCTGATACCTGACTGGCTTAGAGTTTCTCTCGCCAGTTCCTTAGAGAGAAGGTCACCCTCATCGTGGCTGTCCGAATTCAAGAGCATTAGTGCCCCGGCCTCCCCTGCCAGTTTGGCAACATGAGCATTAGTTATACAATGCCCGCGCCTCGTAGTAATCTCAATAAATACCCCGCTCTTCGCCGCCATCTTGGCGACCTCCCCGCTCATATGCCCCGGGTGCGCCAGTATATCGACATATGCCGACCTCACGGCCGACAGGTTCGTTCCCTCTTCCACCGGTTCCACAGGCGATTCCCCGTGCACGACAACCAGCCAGGCACCCAACTCTTTGGCTTTCCTGGCAACCCCATCAATAGCCGCATGAGGAACATGTGTCAGTTCAACACCTGGGATAGCAAGGATATCCCAGCGGGCCCGGGCCAGTTCGCAGTCCGCGCTGACCTCATTGATAACCCTGCTCAGCGAGCCTACGCCGCAATGGTCTGTAACGGCGATAGCCGAATATCCCTTGACCGCAGCCCTCCTGATAAGCTCCAGCGTAGAAAACACCCCGTCGCTGTGAAAAGTATGCGCGTGAAAGTCATAAAGCACGCTATAAATTAACATAAAAATCTGCGCCTGTACAAGGACGTTGCAATAATCTGTTATAATAGTGCGGATTTTCAGCGGACATGTTTAAGAAAATACTCGTCCCGCTTGATGGTTCAATAGAAGCGGAGACCGTACTACCATACGTCAGGGATATTGCAGCCAGGTTCGATTCAGAAGTCGATATCCTGAGCGTCGGGCTCGGCAGCAAGCGGCGCCGGGTCAACCAATTGCTGGAGGAATACGTTCAGCATGCCGTAGAACACCTGCAGAAGCATGAGATAACCAGCCGCGCGGTCCTGCTTTATAGCAGCGCTGAGGAGGAGATGGCTGCCCTTTCCGAAATCACCGCTCCCCAGGGCAAGCTGAAGGCCAAAGGGCAGGTAGTTTACGGAGGTCCCGCGGAAAACATACTGTCGTATACTCAGAGGAATCATATCAACCTTGTTATCATGGCTACCCATGCCCACGGAGGACTGTTGCGCTGGTGGTTGGGCAGTGTCTTTGAAAAAGTCGTATCGCGATCGCTGGTCCCCATACTGGGCATACACAGCAAGCAGGTCAGGGAGATCGACCGCACTGATAAAACTACGTTTCGCCGCATCCTGACCCCGCTGGACGGGTCCGAAGCCGGTGAAGCCGCGCTGCATGATGCAGAAGCAGTTGCGCTCAAGACGGGGGCATCGATAGTGTTGTTGCACGTCATACCGGCGCCCCATTCCGTAGAAGCCCGCTGGCTCGGCCCTGAATTGAACGATTTTGTCAGGGCCATGCACGATGCCGGCCAGAAATACTTAGATAAGACAAAGAAAAGGCTTGAAGCCAGAGGCCTCGATATCGACATTAGGATTACTGCGGGCGACCCTGCGGAAACCATAATCGATACTGCAAAAAAAGAGAAGGTTGACCTGATCGCCATATCCACGCACGGCCGCAGCGGCATACCCCGCTGGGTGCTGGGCAGCGTTGCTGATAAGATACTGCATGAATCGAAGTTGCCGATGTGGCTGGTCAGGCCCAGGCAGATTATTAATCAAATGCTCAAGGAAAGCGAAAAACAAGCGAATTAAACACTGCGTAAATCACGAAGGAGTTGGCCAGAATGGGAAAAATTAACGTAGCCGTTATAGGTGTAGGAAACTGCGCATCATCATTTGTACAGGGGGTGCACTACTACAAGAAAGCCAAAGACGATGAATCCGTCCCGGGATTGATGCATGTCAACCTGGGAGGCTACCATATACGGGACATTAACTTTGTAGCGGCTATTGATATCGACAAGAATAAAGTCGGCAAGGATCTGTCCGAGGCCATTTTCACCTCCCCCAATAATACTTTCAAGTTCTGCGACGTCCCGTCAACCGGTGTCAAGGTTGTGCGCGGCATGACCCATGACGGCCTTGGTAAATACCTGAGCAAGATAATAGAAAAGGCGCCCGGCCCGACCGCCAATATCGTCAATATCCTCAAGGAGGTGAAGGCTGACGTGGCCATCAATTACCTGCCGGTAGGCAGCGAAGAGGCCACCAAGTGGTATGTTGAACAGCTCCTCAATGCC
>JAPLHJ010000035.1 GCA_026389675.1 Chloroflexota bacterium
AGGTTACGTCCGACGCCGGATTATTAGCCTGCCGGGAACTTGATGCGGCGCTGGGTCTGCGTTCGGTCAAAAATCGGTGCTGAACGCGGTTGAGGGCAGGAAGTGGGAACCCGGTAGTCAAAAATCTGGTCTTGGAACTGTAAAGAGGGGTTGTCGGCACCCCGATATCTGATACTATACGGACAACCAAACGAAAGTGCTCAATACGTCTGCTATATTCCCTGTGGATATAAGCGAGGTAGATTTTCGGATAAAAATATATAATGCGCCTGCGGATACTGACCTGAATATTCAGTGGATCATTGCCAAGAGCGACGAGGCGGCCGTGGATAATTACCTGGTTAAAGAGGACAAGAATAAAATCGATGGCACATTGGAAGTGGCTGCCAAATTGATCGCCGGAAAGAACAAGTTCGTCAGGGGCGATTACGTGGTTAAGCTGCTGCTGGACGGTCAGGAAAAAGCCGCTGTCCCTTTCAAGGTGCAGTAGGTTACCGGCGTTTCAGGGCTTGAATCTATTGCCCGGGCAGACTCCTGATTTCCCATAACTTCTGAATACCGGGATCGATTTTGCCCGACCATTCGGCGTACACTGGGTCTGCGGCCGCACGAAATGCTTTGACCTGACCGGGCGTCAGTTCGGTTACAGTCATGCCCTTATCACGCAACAGGCCCAACTGTGTCCGTGCCGCATCGCGTGATAGCTTTATCTGTTCCTTTGAAGCGTCGCTTGCTGCCTGCCTGATGATTGCCTGGGCATTGCCGGGTAAGCCGTCCCAGTCCTTCTTGTTTATTCCCAGGATCATGGCATCGTACGAGTAATTCCAGACGGTGATGTGATTCTGGACTTCGTAGAGCCTGGCGGACACAATAATGTCTATGGGGTTCTCCTGGCCGTCGATTTGCCCCTGTTTGAGTGCGCCGTAAACCTCGCCGAAGTTCATCGTGATTGGGATAGCGCCCATCGCTTTATAAATCGAGTTATAAAGATCGACACCAGGAATACGGATTTTCAAACCGCGCAGGTCATCTGGCGTACTGATGGCGAGTTTGCTGTTGGTCAACTGGCGGAAACCATTCTCACCGTAAGCGAGGCCGACTATACCCAGAGCTTCCGTCGCTTTCAGCAATTGATTGCCGGCGGACCCGGACAAGGCTGCATCAACCTGTGAATAGTCTGTGAACAGCCATGGCATCGAGATAGCCGCAAACGACTGGTCGAGGTTCGTATAAATCAGATTGGAGTGATAGGTGAAATCGATGCTGCCAGCTTGCAGCATGGTCAGTTCTTTTACCTGGTCTCCGCCCGCCAGCTCGCCGTTGGGGTAAACGGTTATTTGTATCTGGCCACCGCTGCGCTGTTTGACCAGGTCAGCGAACAAACGCGCTCCTTTGGTCCACGATGAATCTTCGTTGGTAACAACGCTCATTTTCCAGTTGCGGGCCGGGATATCCGATACTGGCGCCGGAGAGCAACCGCACAGGGCGAGTGTTAAGCCCGCCAACAAAACGCATAAATTAGCCTTCAAATTAAACAAGTTCCCGTTCTCCTTTTGCCTCTCCCATTCTAAATACGTCAGGGTAAATAGATAGTGGGGCGCATTTTTTAGTAGTATACCCTAATCTTAATTTTATTGTTTACGAAGCGCTCTCTGCTCAAGCTTTCCCGTATACAGTTCCCATGCGGTTTTTTCCTCCCCTGAAGCCTTCCAGAAAACGAAGTTGCAGACCTTCGCTCCGGCGGGAATGGTGCAGGTGAATTTCACCTGCCAGTCCCTGCTGATCCAGCCCATATCGAAGAGAGCATCCAGCATGCCCTGGACCATGTAGCGCTGCACCCGGCAGTCGAAGGCGCTGTAATGGTCCTGGTGTGGGCACCAGGTTATATCGAAGCTGATCCGCTCATCGCCTTCTATGCGCGGCTCTTCCAGCGAAGCATAGAAAATGGTGTTCACTACTGTCGCAAAGAAGCTGACGATCTCCGCTTCCGGGATCCCTTCAGGTTTGCCTAATCCGTCATAGGTTTGTTTAACCATGTCGTAGCCGATTCTGCGCAGCGAGTTACTGACCACCTGCTGTCCTTTTTCACCGAATTCCTGCTCGCAGTCCTTGAGTATCCTGATAACCGCCATGGCCTGCATGGTGCCCCACTGGAAGAGTACCGCCGGGTCGAAATCGGTCTTGCCCAGCACATCCTCCTTCAAGCGCTTCAATCCCTTTGCATAGGGCTGGTTGAAATGGAATTTACTCCAGTTAGTCTCCTTACGGCTGTCCCAGTGCGGCATGGCGGCCTCCTTATGTAACAGATTTGGCATATATTACTACAGCCGCCGCCTTTTTGACACCCGTCTCACGGCGAAGTAAACTCATGAATTATGGCTAAGCGTAAGAAACTCAAACCGTCGTGGTTAGACAACTTGAAGATCAGTATCAAGCAGGCGCTGGGCATGAAGATAATACTCTGCGATTCCTGTAAATACGACTGGCGCCAGGCCTGCTATCAGCCGGCCCGCCCTAATGCCGTCTGGTGTCCCGACTATTCGAAAAGGGGTAGCTAAGCGGTACCGGTTCTCAAGGCCCTGAGATAATTCTAATTCTGTGACATTGCCGGCGGCTGGCTGACCCTCAGGGCTATCCTGACCATCTCGTGCCCTTCCACGACCATGTGGATGGAATAGGCCCCGTACCTGGGGAATTCCACATTATCGAATCGCAATGCCAGCCGGCCTGTGCTTTCGGCGCCGGAGGGGGGCCTGGGGATATTGAATTTTCCTATAAGCGCAGGCATTATCTCCTTGCCGTCCTCATCTATCAGGTGCACCTCGAAGTTTTTCTCGCCTGCCTCTACCACCGTTGCCCTTATTTGAACGACCAGGAAAAATGTGGGGTGCCTGGTGGGCACCCGGGCGGACATGATGGTATCGAAGCCGATGCCCAGCGCGTTTATCTTGTTGGTCGCCTCTGCGTAATCGCAAATGAAAGCGAAATCTACCTGCATGGCTATTCATTTTACCACTTAATCTGCCGGACGGCATCAGGCTGTTAAAAGGTTGCCGTGAGCGGCCTGTTCGTTGACTGTAACACTGTTGGATGATATGATAAGCCGTATCCCGGGATAAGCCGGGGAATATATGGATAGCGAACGTACTTTATACTTCATCCTGATCTTCGTCTGCCTGCTGTTGGCCGCATTTTTCTCGAGCGCCGAGGTGTCCATCATCTCTCTCAGCAGGATACGCGTCAAGCACCTGCTTTCCAACAACGTGAAGTTCGCCGACCTGCTGGATAGCTTCCAGAAGCAGCCGGGTATCTTCCTCTCAGCCTTACTTTTGGGTAACACCGTGGCCAATATCGCGGCCGCGTCCCTGGGAACGCTGGTTGCCGTGAGCCTGTTAGGGACAACCATGGGGGCGCTGGTCGCAACGATATGTGTCACTCTATTGGTTCTGGTATTGGGAGAGGTGATACCCAAAACGGTAGCCGCCCATAACGCCGAGAAATTTGCGCTGGCCTATACCATACCGGTGCAGCTATTGATCTGGATACTCTATCCAATTGTCTGGGTGCTGAATAAAATAGGCGCCGGCTTCACGAGCATGATAACCGATGCAGGTGAAGCCAGGCTGACCGTTGATGAAGCCGAGATACGCACCGCCATAGACGTGGGCGAGGCCGAGGGAGTGTGGAAGGAAACCGAGGCCGATATGATACATAAAGCCTTTGAATTCCCCGACCGCCCGGTCAGCGATGTTATGCAACCGCGTACGGAGATATCCTTCATCGAGGAAGGGACACTGCTTGACGAATTCCTCAAGATTTACAGCGAGCACCCGCATTCGAGGTTCCCCGTTTATCACGATACCATGGACAACGTCACGGGTATGTTGACGGTCAAGGATGTCCTTATGGCCATGGCTAAAAACGAAATACATGAACAAGACCCGGTGGACCGGCTGGTCCGCCAGGCCTATTTTGTGCCGGAAACGAAGAGGCTGGGGGAAGTGCTGGCCGAAATGCGCGACAGTAATTTTCACATGGCCATCGTCATAGATGAATTCGGCGGCGTGGCCGGTATAGCCAATCTTGAGCACCTGGCGTCGGAGATCCTGGGCAGTATCGGCGATGAGATGTCGACAAACGAAAAAGAGATAACTCCTATCGATGCCAATACATTTGAGATTGACGGCGGCCTGCGCGTTGAGGAAGCCAACGACGAATTGGAGCTCGACCTGCCGTCCGGCGATTATGACACTGTAGCCGGGTTTATCCTCAGCCACCTGGGACGCATCCCCAAACAGGGCGAGCATTTCCGCTACCGCGATATAAAGATAGCCATAACCGAGATAGTCAACCGCAAGATAGAGCGCATCACCATAACCAGGGAAAAGCATGCACCGCCTTCGGCTTAAATTCGGCCGCGGCGAGCAGCTTAAGTTCCTTTCCCACCTTGATTTGATGAGGCTGTGGGAGCGTTCTCTGCGCCGTGCCGGCATTGAATTGTCTTACTCTGAGGGGTTCAGTCCGCATCCCAGGATATCATTGGCCGCACCCCTGGCCGTGGGCGTGACCAGCGTTGCCGAATTGATGGATATTTTCCTGGAGGGACGTATCACAGCCGGCCTGTTCGTAGAGAAGGTCGGCGCGCAGTTGCCCGGAGGCCTTGACATAATCGAGATTTTGCCGGTGGGCATCGATGCGCCGTCCCTGCAATCCCGCCTGCGTTTTGCTGAGTATGCCGTAGTAGTGAAGACAGCCGGTAGCGCCGGGCAAGCGGAGACGGAAATATCAGCGTTGCTGGCCAAAGAGACTTTGCCCTGGCACCACGCCAGGGATACGGGGGAAAGGTTTTACGACCTGCGGCCTTTGATCGACGGGCTGTGGCTGGAAGGGAAAAGAGATGAAGGGTTGGGCATCGGCATGAGGTTGCGCTGCGATGCCTCGGGTTCCGGCCGGCCGGAACAGGTGGCCAGGGCGCTGGGATTTAGCGAGATGCCGCAATCGATTCAACGAACCAGGCTGGTCTTCGCCTGATGGTTAGCAATATAATGGACAACCGGTAAGATAAGGAGCACACAGATTAAACTGTACCTGATAAGGCATGGCGAAACGACCTGGAATCAGCAGCGTATCATCCAGGGCAGTGGCAGTGATACGGACCTGAGCGATAACGGGAAGATGCAGGCGGAAAAGCTGGCCCTGGCCATGAAAGATGTGCCGCTGACGGCCGTGTACTCCAGTCCCCTCAGGCGTGCCATGGATACCGCCGGCGCGGTGGCAAAATACCATGGTCTGGCTGTCATCCCTGATGCTGATCTCAGGGAGATACACGTGGGGGAGATGGAGGGGATGTCGCTGGATACCTTCGGCCAGAATTTCGCCCAGTTCATGGTCGAATGGCAGACCAAGGGCGATGCCGTTGATTTCAAAGGCGGCGAGAACCTCGG
>JAPLHJ010000031.1 GCA_026389675.1 Chloroflexota bacterium
GAAATAATCTCCGTGGATTTCTTATTCTGAAGGCCTGTTTTCACCGGCCGTTTCTCGGTGGTGGCCGTCGATGCATTGGTTACTACGTCAACCCAAAAATCTCCGGCTAAACCCTTGATGGCGCGGTTCGGCACCATCAGCACATTATCACGTTTGCCTGTGATAATGTCAGCGGTAGCCGTGAGACCGCCGCGCAGAAGATCGACATTCTCGCTTTTATCAAGGTAGATCTCAACAGGGAAATTCACTACGCCTGCTTGCAAAGTGCCAAACGGCGATACGAAACGTACACTGCCCTTGAGCTTTTGACCCGGTAGAGCATCCACTGTTAGTATAGCGTCCTGTCCCACCGCAACCCGGGTAATATCTATTTCATCTATGATGCCTGTCATTCTAATCGTCTTGGTATCAACAAGATATACAGCGGTCTTTGAAGAATAGTCAAATTGGGAAAGTTGATCGTTTACTTTGACATCGACGGCGACAATGGTTCCATCAAAAGGCGCTATAATCTCTGTTTTCAGCAGTTCCTGCTTGGCTTTATCCAGGTTAATCATGGCTGTTTCTATATTGATGTTATAGTTTCGCAGCGTCTGCGGGTTTAAGCCCGCGCGATAGATAGTTTCGCTTTCATTCAATATCATGTTGCTCATGAGCAGGTCATGTTCTGCCATGAGGAGTTTTTCAGATGCCTTAGCCCTGTCAAAGCTGTCCTCAGTCAGCATTAATTGAAGTTGAGAGAGCGCATCGAGCACCTGCCTTGAGATGGCCAGTGAAGTCGATGTATCGGGATAAGTATATACCCCGGGCAACCGTGAATTATTCTTGACTATAGTATGGTTTTCAGCGAGGCTAATAATTGTCGAATCCAGCGCTTGCGAGGTGCCGGGATAATCGCCGGCTTCAAGCAGTTGTTGAACGTTTTTCAATGCGGCAATCTGCGAATCCAGCACGTTGACGATTTGAATCAGTTCCGGGAAAAGCGGAGTTGGTTGATTCATATCATTGTATTGTGTCTGAAATGTATCGAGTTCAGGATTGGAATAGACTGACCGCGACGCTTCAAGATCATACGTGGCTAAAGAGATATTAGAAGCGGCATCAGCATACTTAGCGGCATTCACCTGTTCTTTAGCCTGGTTGACCTCAGCCTGCGCCTGTTCAAAACGCATCAGCGCTGTTGCCAGGGAATAAAACGTCGGAGAGCGAGGGCCGCAACAACCCTGGATAACGCTATTGATGGCCTGTTCAACAGCATACTGGGCGGCCTTAACTGTAAGCAGTTGGGTTGTATCGTCCAGCGTGGCAAGCAGCGTGCCGGCCTTAACCGGTTTTCCCTTCAACTTGTACTGCTCTGCCGGTATATCTTTGACTGTACCCGGCGTACCAAACTTCAGGCGTACCTGGTTAGGCATATCAAGGTTGCCGTCGGAGGAAACGGAAAGGATAAGATCGCCGCGTGTAACGGCGGCCATCTGGCTGGGCAAGATCTCCTTTTTCGGCTGGGCGCAGGAAGATAATGCGATAACCGATATTGTGACCAGCGTAATGATCGTGATTAATCTCTTGCTCATATCAGGATTCTCCCTATATTGCCTAAAGCGGAACCGCGTAACATACTGTATAAAATTGGGGTAATTCTACAACACGGCTGAGTGAGAGGCAACCTTAATCCAGGCGCCGATGATATTTTTGACCGGCAGTTTCCATGATTGCAGGATTTTAACGCAATCCTTTACCTGGCTGATGTGTTCTTCTTTGGTTACAGGATTGCCCGCGCAGTCATGATGCGCCGCTACCAGGATAGTCTCTGAACCGTGTGCATTTACCGAGATAAGCACTCTTGATTTGATCGATTCAACCTGAGCAGGGTTGCCCTGCGAAAGCATCTTATCAGGGCCGGG
>JAPLHJ010000289.1 GCA_026389675.1 Chloroflexota bacterium
GTACAGCGAGTTGAATAACTTCCGCAAATGCACGCAGCTCGAGCAGTATTTCTTGGAGCACGCTTCAGCCAGGCAGGGGCTTCTGGAACATTTCTCCACGTCGTCGCTGGAGGGTTACGGCTGTGAGCACCTGCCGCTGGCTATAAGTGCAGCGGGCGCTATTATAGGTTACCTGCGCGAGAACCAGAAGGCCGCCCTGGGACTGCTCACCCGGCTTTCCACTTACTCGATACAGTCCTTCATGACGCTCGATACGCACACCACCCGCAACCTTGAATTGTATAGCAGCCTGCGCTGGGGCACGGCGCAGGGTTCACTCATCGCAGCCATAGATATCACCAGAACCTCCATGGGCGGCCGCCTGCTCAAGAGGTATTTAGGCCAGCCGCTGCTTGACCTGCAGGCACTGAGGGAGCGGCAGCAGGCGGTTGCGTGGTTCTTTAAGAACACACTGATGCGCGGCTCAGTCATGGCGCTGCTGGCCGATATGCCCGACATGGAGCGCATTATCAACCGCATCAGGAGCGGCCATGCTATCCCCCGGGAGCTGGTGGCACTCAAAACCGGGCTGGGGAAAGCAATGTCCATCCTGCCCCTTTTAGTCGATAATAAAGCCCCGGCATTGATGATAGATGGCCTGAAATCCTGTCCCGACGTGATTGAGCTTATCACTGCTGCTATTGCCGATGAGCCGGCCGCCACCTTTGAGCACGGGGGGGTGATCAGGAAGGGCTTTTCGGAAGAGCTCGATAAGATAAGGACGATTGCCACCGATGCAAAGCAGTTCTTAGCCGGCCTGGAAAAGGCGGAGCGCGAGCGCACCGGCATCAAGTCCCTGAAGCTGGGCTATAACCGGGTCTTCGGCTACTACATCGAGATATCACAGTCCAACCTGGCGGCCGTGCCTGCCGATTACATACGCCGGCAGACGCTGGCCAACGGTGAGCGGTACTACACGCCGCAACTGAAAGAATATGAGTCCATGATCCTCAATGCCCAGGAGAGGATGGTGGAACTTGAGAAGTCACTTTTCGCCCAGGCCTGCGGTCAGATCGCGGCTTCGGGCGAGAAGATACTCTGCTCTGCCCGCATACTGGCGCAGGTGGATGTATTCTCCAGCCTGGCCGAGATAGCTGCACGCAATGGATACGTCAGGCCGCAGTTAAACGGCGGCGATGCCATCAGCATCAGGGGTGGCCGGCACCCCGTGGTGGAAAAGGCCCTCGGCCCGGGCGCGTTTATTCCCAACGATACCGTTCTTGCCGGCAGCGATGACCAGCTCATCGTGCTGACGGGTCCCAACATGGCTGGCAAATCCACCTATCTCAAGCAGGTCGCTTTGATAGTTCTGCTGGCCCAGGTGGGCAGCTTTGTGCCGGCGGACGAGGCGGTCATCGGTATTGTCGACCGTATCTTCACGCGCATCGGAGCCCAGGAGGATATCGCCGCTGGGCAATCAACTTTCATGGTAGAGATGATCGAGGTCGCCAATATCCTCAATAATGCCACCGCGAAGTCTTTGCTGATATTGGACGAGGTCGGCCGCGGTACCAGCACCTACGACGGACTTTCCATCGCGTGGGCTGTTATCGAGTATATACACAACCATACCAAACTTAGGTCCAAGACACTTTTCGCAACGCATTACCACGAATTGGTCGAGCTGGCGGGATCGCTCCCGCGCGTGAAGAATTACAATATGGCCGTCAGTGAAGATCAGGGGAAAGTGATCTTCCTGCGCAAAGTCGTTCCCGGCGGGGCCGACCGCAGCTACGGGATACACGTGGCTCAACTGGCCGGCCTGCCCAAAGCGGTGATTCACCGGGCGCAGGAGATATTACGGCGGCTCGAAGAGGAGCAACCCGGGCGCAAGAGCGGTGTTGGCAAGCAGGCCGTTGATCCACAGGCTTTGCAGTTAAACATCTTCGGAAAGACTTCCGAGATCGAGGCTGAACTTAAAAAGTTGGATATCGATGCCATGTCGCCCATTGAGGCTATCAATAAGTTGTATGAGTTAAAGAAAAAGATAGCGGACATCGATATAAAATAAATTATCACTGGACGTTGTGAATTTGACATTATGCCTGTTTCAGGTATAATCATGCCCATTATGGGCATTAGTAAGGCTGAGCAGCAAATCGGGCCATTTCTTTTCAACAAGACGAAGAGAGGTTTGCTGGCATTGCTATACGGGCATACAGATAAAGAATATTACATTAACCAGGTAATTCAGATTGTTGGTTGTGGATCGGGCGCGGTTCAACGCGAATTAAAATTAATGACGCAGGCAGGCTTATTAAACAGGACTAAAAAAGGCAATCTCGTTTATTACCAGGCAAATAGCAAATGCCCGATATTTGCTGAGCTTAAAAGCCTGGCGGATAAAGATATACTTTCGTCCACGGAAATATCAAGATACCCGGCCAATTCAAAGGGGACTTTGTTGAAGTGTAAACGTAATATTGAGATATCCCACAGAAAGATTGCCAGGTTCAGCCGTAAAAATCATATTAAAAGGCTTTCTCTTTTTGGTTCTGTGTTGAGGGATGATTTTGGGCCGGAAAGTGATGTGGACATCCTGGTGGAGTTTTTGCCCGGTCACACACCCGGATATTTCGGCCTGTATGACATGGAAAAAGAACTTTCCGCTTTGCTGGGTGGACGAAAAACCGATATCAGGACATCCCGGGACCTAAGCCGTTATTTCAGGGACCAGGTTATAAGGGAGTCCAGGGTGCTATATGAAGCTGCCTGATGATAATATACGATTACAGCATATTGTTGACTTTGCCGGAAGGGCAATCAGTTTTACCACGGGTATAACACAGAAAGAATTTAATCATAATGAGGTGCTGCAATACGCCTGCGTTCATTTGCTCGAGATCATTGGGGAAGCTGCCAATGAGATAACTGATAAAACGCGCGGGCAATACCCTGATGTACCGTGGTTAAAGATGGTAAATATGCGAAATCGCCTTATTCACGGTTACATCGATGTTGATATGGAAATCGTTTGGTTGACTATCAGAGATGACCTGCCTCCTTTAATCGACCAGGTACGCAGGATAAGGCTAATCGAATGATATGTTGCCAAAATAGCAGTATCCGCCGGAAAGTGCTATATTCTTGACTTTATGAAAGAGAATATAGAAGAAATTAAGCAGGGCACCATTACTTCGCCGCAGGGCTTCCTGGCGGGGGCGGTGGAGGCCGCTGTCAAGTATAAGGGACGGCTGGACCTGGGCGTCCTGTATTCCGAGGAGCCGTGTACATCTGCCGCTGTTTTTACCGCTAACAAGGTGAAAGCCGCCCCCATACTGCTCAGTATGAAAAATATAGGGAAGGGCAGGGTGCGGGCAGTGGTGGTTAATTCAGGCTGCGCCAATGCCTGTACGGGCGACAAGGGTTTAAAAGACGCAACTGATATGGCGGATTTAACTGCGGCAAAGCTGGGCATCAGGCCTTCAACGGTTATCGTAGCCAGCACGGGCGTGATCGGCACCGGCCTGCCCATGGAAAGGATCAAGGCGGGCATCGAAAAGGCAGACCTGTCCAGGAACGGCGGCCACCGGCTGGCACGGGCCATTATGACTACAGATACGCGGCCGAAGGAGATAGCGGTAAGGGCCGTGGACAGCACCGGGCATTACACCATCGGTGGTATTGCCAAGGGCGCGGGTATGATACATCCCAATATGGCTACACTGCTCGGCTTCCTGGCAACGGATGCCAAGGTAGAGGCCGGGTTCCTCCAGAAGGCACTTGCGGCCGCAGTGGAAACCAGCTTCAATATGATAACCATCGATGGCGATACCAGCACCAATGACATGGTGTCTATCATGGCCAACGGCGCGGCCAGTAACGAGCTCATCACGGAGAAAAACGGCAGGGTATTCCAGCAGGCGCTGGAGTATGTCTGCCGCTTCCTGGCCTGCAGCATCGCAGCCGACGGTGAGGGCGCCACCAAGCTGATCGAGGTCAGCGTCGAGGGGGCGAAGAATATCGCTGAAGCGAGAAAGATAGCGCGCACTATCGCAGGGTCTGCGCTGGTGAAATCGGCTATCCACGGTAACGATCCCAACTGGGGGCGCATCGTGGCCGCCCTGGGGCGCAGCGGAACGGCAATGGATGAAAAGAAACTTGACGTATTTTTGCAGGGAGAAATGGTCATGCAGGCAGGAAGCCCGCTGCCTTTTAAAAAGGACAAGCTCAGCCGCAGGTTGAAAACAGATAAGGTCACAATCAGTGTTTGCCTGAATATCGGCAAAGGCAACGCCAGCGCCTGGGGATGCGACCTCTCTCAAGAGTATGTTACTATAAATAGCGATTACACAACGTAGCCATCCCGGGAACCGATA
The DNA here is from genome assembly GCA_026389675.1 of Chloroflexota bacterium. Lineage (GTDB taxonomy): Bacteria > Chloroflexota > Dehalococcoidia > GIF9 > UBA5629 > CAIMUM01. The sequence goes on from JAPLHJ010000289.1 coordinate 4,359, forward strand.
TGCTTGGATCTAAAATTATCGTAGTGAAAATCGGCGGCAGTACCCTCGGCCAGCATGATACCACGCTCGAGGACCTGGTTGCGCTGCAGAAAAAAAAGGTGCCCGTGGTGGTTGTGCATGGTGGGGGCAACGCTGTTACCGACTGGCTGGGCAAGCTGCATATCTCCACCAGCTTCGTGCACGGCCTGCGGGTGACAGATGAAGACACTTTGAAAGTAGTCACCGCGGTGCTGGCCGGCCTGATCAACAAGGAACTTGTATCGGAGATATGCCGCCTGGGTGGCAGGGCGGTTGGTATATGCGGGGTGGATGGCGCCATGGTGATGGGAAAGAACAATAATCGCGAACTGGGATTGACAGCCGAAGAGGTGACAGTAAACGATAGGCTGCTCAGGGTGTTGCTCAACAATGGCTACATGCCCGTTATCGCACCGGTTTGCATGAACACAGATTTGAAGGGAAACGAGGGCACTAATTTGCTCAATGTAAATGGCGATACTATCGCGGCGCAGATAGCCGCTGCTTTGAAGGCGCGTAAACTCATCTTCCTGACGGACGTGCCGGGAATTTATGATGAGTCCAAGCAGGTGGTGGCCCATATCGATATCAGCAAGGCGCGCAACATGATAGAAAGCGGTACGGCCTCGGGCGGCATGATAGCCAAGCTGGAGGCCGGTATGATCGCTGCCCAGAAGGAAGGAAAAGGAAAGGGAACAACCATTGTCAATTAAGCCAACTGACTGGCAGGAACTGGAGAAAAAGGTCTTTATGCCGGTGTTTAAACGCAATACGCTGACGCTTGTGCGCGGAAAGGGGATGAAAGTCTGGGACGATACCGGTAAAGAGTACCTGGACTTCGTGGGTGGACTGGCTGTGACAAGCCTGGGGCATTGCCATCCGGTGCTGGTTAACGCCGTCACCAAACAGGCCGCTACGCTTATACAAACATCCAACCTTTATTACACGGTACCACAGCTACAATTAGCGGAACTTCTGGTTAAAACGAGCTGCCTCGACCGCGTTTTTATCGGCAATAGCGGTGCGGAGGCTGTAGAGGGTGCCATGAAGCTGGCGCGCCGCTATGGCAAGATCAAGCTCGACGGTGCTTACGAAATAATCACCACCCACGAGTCGTTCCACGGACGAACGCTGGCTACCACGGCGGCCACGGGGCAAAATAAATTCCAGGAGCCCTATACACCACTTCCAACGGGTTTCGTCAATGTTACCTTCAACGACGTTGAGGCGATCAAACGGGCCACTACCAAACTGACCTGTGCGGTGATGCTGGAGCCTATCCAGGGCGAGGGCGGCGTAAACGTTCCGGATGACGATTACCTGGCTAAGGTCAGGTCATGGTGCGATGAGAAAGGCCTGCTGCTGATATTAGACGAGATACAGACGGGCATCGGACGCACCGGCAGCCTGTACGCTTACCAGCAATACGGCGTCGAACCTGATATTATGACC
>JAPLHJ010000138.1 GCA_026389675.1 Chloroflexota bacterium
CCGCAGCCCATCAGCAGGACGCGGTAATATGGCAGGATGCTGAGAATGGCGGATGCCGCCTTTTGCGACAGCGTGCCCTTTGCGGTTTCCGGTAGTGGGGCATAGGTGACCTCGGTGAGCTTGGCAGCTAATATCGGCTGCAGGCTCCTGGCGGTGGAAAGGGTTACCACGCCTGCTCCCAACCGCGCGGCGCCCATGCAGGCCAGGTAGGCGGCGCCTATATAGTTCTCCGAACCCACCACGGCCAGCACCCTGCCGAAGGTTCCCTTATTGGCACTGGCCGGGCGTGCCGGCAGGACTGTCCCGGCCCAACCTGCGGTCATCAGTTCCGTTGGAATGCCGCCGCTTAATTCGGCGGGGATGCCTATATCCGCGATAACGAGTTTACCGGCTTTCTCCGCCCCCGGGAAGTTGTAGAGCCCGGGCTTGGGCAGCCCCAGTGTTATGGTCAGGTCGGCCTGCAGGCAGCCCGGGTCAACCGCTCCCGTATCGGCATTCAAACCGGTAGGGATGTCAATTGCCGCCATCACCAGCGCGGGCCGCCGTTTTTTCTCAGCATTGAGCAGGTTGAGTATCTCTTTGAAGCTGCCTTCGAGGGGACGGGCTTTGCCCGTGCCGAGTATGCCGTCAATGACCACGGCGCTTGCGGAAACCAGTTTTTTCAGCTTTGCGAGTTTTGCGTCTTTTACAAGCTGAAAAACCGGGATATCGAGCTCTTCAATGCATGACAGGTTTTTGTCTTCACCCGTGCGCACGCTCATCAGGTATACGATTACATTTGCGCCCCATTCATGCAGGCAGCGCGCCGCTACCAGTGCGTCGCCCCCGTTGTTGCCCGGACCTGCCAGGGCGAGGATGGTTTTGCCGGCGGTATAATCGATGAAACGGTGGATGGCCTCGGCTACCGCCCGGCCGGCGTTTTCCATGAGGAAGTCGGTAGTAATGCCGGACGCGGCGGCCCTGCGGTCGATTTCCCTCATTTGCGCAGCGGTCACTATCTTCATACGCTTACTCCCCGGGGTTTTCCGGTGGCCTGCTGAAATCATACAACTTCTTTTTCATGGCCTGCCAGTGCGTACCCCTCCAGAAAATACGGCCGCAGAGCGGGCAGGCCATGTACTGCTCCTGTTTTTCGAAGACCCGCGGAGGCACCATTTGAGCAATACCGGTCTTCTCTGCGTAGTGCAACTCCGTATTACATTCCAGGCAGCGGGTGAAGGGTTTGTATTCGTTGCTGAGGTGTAAAATTCCGATTATATCCCGCATTTGCTTTAGAGGTTCGGAGTCTTTCAAAAGCAAGGCCTGTACCCTGCCCGATGTGACCGCCCTTCTTTGCATAAACCCGGTGTCCCTGGTTATGACGGTCCTGCCCTGCGCCAGCGCAATCTTAACCATCTGGCCGTCATCCGGTTCTGAGAAAAGGAGCGCGTCATAGCCCATCATGCGCAGCCACCTGGCTATCTTGCCTGCGTTTGCATCTACGATAAACTTCGCTTCCACGTCTACCCAAATTTTAGGCCCTCTTCAGTCTGTCCGCAAGGGGTTGAAGTTCGTGCCGTAATCATAGGTATCTAACTTTTCGGCTTTCTTGAGGTACCCGACCAGGAAATAGGTCAGCGGCGTAGCTAAAGCCTCGTAAGCGGTTTTCAGCAGCCAGTGCCAGAAAATCATGGTGATTATCACTTCGGGGGAAAGTACGCCGGCGAAGCTTACACCGAGCACAATAACGGTATCGACACCCTCGCCTGCTATAGTTGATCCTATGGTGCGCATCCATAGCCACTTGCCTTTGGTGAGCAGTTTCATTTTGGCCATTATGTAGGAATTGACAAACTCACCTGCCAGGTAGGCCAGGAATGATGCGGTTAAGAAGCGGGGCGTATTGCCTAATATGCGGTCGTAAGCGGCCTGGGCCTCGAATATCGAAGCCGGAGGCAGGATGCCTACCACCCATATGGCGATGACCAGCAACAGGTGGCAGAAAAAACCCAGCCAGATAACGCGCCTGGCCTGGCTGTAGCCGTAAACCTCGGTCAATACGTCGCCGAAGATATAGCTGAGCGGGAAGATAACTATGGCGGCCGGCAGCGTCATACCGGCAACGGATACCTGCTTGACGATGAGGATATTGGCGGCCAGCAGGCAGGTTACGAAAAGTGTGGTGATGAATACAAATCTGTAAGAGTAAGTCACTTCCGGATACTCCCGAGGGTCTATTAAATCCAGTTCTCACGCAGCTTCAATATACCCTATTATCGACTATCTTTTTAGCCTCCTGGGGTATGGAGCCCGCGGGCAGATATTCTACCCGGTCAAATCTCACCCTGCAGGTTTCCTGGAAATCCTTACGCAGCGCTTCTATCCATTGCTCGCGTTCCGCCGGTTGACTGCCGAGTTCCACCTGCAGCAGCATCTCGTCGCGGTTATCCTGCCGTGTAACGATAAGCTGGTATACTGATATCTGGGGATAGCGCGAGATGACCTCGTCGGTTTGCCGCGGGTGCACGAACATGGCGCGCACCCTGACCGCTTCCCCGCTCCTGCCCATTATCCTGGGCAGCCTGGGAGTGGTTCGTCCGCACGCGCACTTAGCGGTGATGAGCATGGACAGGACGCCCGTACCGAAGCGGATAAGCGGGTAAACTTCGTCGAACGGCGTTACCACCACCTCGCCCATCTCGCCGGGCGGCAACACCTGCCCGGTCGCGGGGTCGGCGATC
>JAPLHJ010000172.1 GCA_026389675.1 Chloroflexota bacterium
GAAAAAAAAAGGTCGGCATTACGCGTGTCCACCTGGAAGAAGATGTCGCCAAGCTGCTGCACCGCACTACACCCGAAGGCGAGAGTTACAGCCTGGTAGACATCAATCGCGCGGGCATGCCGCTGATGGAGATAGTCAGCGAACCGGACATGAACTCTCCCGAGGAGGCCCGCCTTTACTTAGTTAAGCTGAGATCCATCCTGCAGTACCTGGGAGTTTCAACCGGCAATATGGAGGAAGGCAGCTTCCGCTGCGATGCCAATATCAGCATCCGCCCGGAAGGCAGCAAAGAATTCCTGGGCAAGGTGGAAGTCAAGAATATGAACAGCTTCCGCGCCGTGTACCGGGCCCTCGAATTCGAGGAGAGGAGGCAACGCGAGGTGCTGGATACCGGTGGCAGGATCGCACAGGAAACCCGCGGCTGGGTGGACGAGAAGGGCATTACGGTCAGCCAGCGCAGCAAGGAATATGCGCACGATTACCGCTACTTCCCCGAACCCGACCTGCCCCCGCTGGCATTCAGCAGGGAAATGGTTGAGCAGGTCAGGGCCGCCCTGCCTGAATTACCCGAGGCTAAATTCGACAGGTTTGTCTCGGGCTACAGCCTCACACCCTACGATGCAGGGTTGCTAACCGATTCCAGGCCGCTGGCAAACTATTTTGAAGAATGTGTCAGCCTGGCTGGCAAATCGGGCAGTGAAAAGGATATCCCGAAAAAAGCCAAGACCATCAGCAACTGGCTGCTGGGTGATTTCACGCGTTTATTGAATTCGAGCAACACAAGGATCGAGGCAAGCAATATCAAACCGGGGCATCTCGTGGAGATGCTTGACCTGGTTGACAGGGGGACTTTAAGCGGACCGCTGGCTAAAACTGTCTTCGAGGAGATGTTTTCCAGCGGCAAATCTGCATCGGCTGTTGTGTCCGAGCATGGACTGGTACAAATCAGCGACAGCGGAGAACTTGCTATAATAGTAGACAAGGTTATTGCCGATAACGATAAGGCAATTGCCGACTACCAGGCCGGTAAAGAAGCATCGCTCACCTTTCTCATCGGGCAGGTCATGAAGGCCTCCCGGGGCAAGGCCAACCCGGCGGTAGTCAGAAAGATAATCGTCGATAAACTCGGAGGAAATTAGTATGCCCGTATATCTGACCATAGCACAGATAGTTTTAGCGGTAGCTCTGATAGCAGTACTGGCCTTACAGGTAAAAGGCGGCGGACTGGGAGGCATATTCGGCCAGGCTGACGGAGTTTACAGGACAAGGAGGGGCGTGGAGAAAACGCTCTTCCAGGTTACCATCGTGCTCGCGGTCCTGTTCATTATACTTTCCATAGTCATCGTAAGGGTCAGTTCAGCTTAACCGGGGAGGTGGCATGTCGCGGGTCATCACGCTGACGACCGATTTCGGCACCAGTGATGGTTACGTAGCAGTAATGAAGGGGGTCATGCTGGGCATCAACCCACTGGCCGACGTGGTTGATATCTCGCATGCCATAGAGCCCCAGTCCGTGCGCCAGGCTTCTTTTATCCTGCATACATCCTGGCGTTATTTCCCCGAGGGAACAATACACGTGGCGGTCGTCGATCCCGGTGTGGGCAGCCACCGCAGGGGGGTCATTCTCAAAACGCCTTTAGCCTGCTTTATAGCCCCGGACAACGGGACACTCAGTTATATACTTTACGAACAGGCTAAGCTACACGGCTCGCACGGATCCCCAGGCTCCCAGCAGGTCACGCTGCACAACATCCCCGGGGATTGCCAGGCAATTTCGATCACCAGGCAGGAATTCTGGAGGCACCCGGTCAGCCCGACCTTCCACGGACGGGACATTTTCGCACCGGTCGCCGCCCACCTCTCTCTGGATATACCCATCGGCGAGTTCGGGGAAAAGATCGACAGCCTTTACGCTTTCCCTATACCGGTACCCTTCAAAGACCCCGCCGGACATCTGGTCGGGCATATCATCCACATCGACAGGTTCGGCAACCTCATTACCAACCTGCGCAGCCGTGATATACCGGCGGGAGGCGCTGCTGTGGAGATAAGCAACCAGCGTATCGACAGCACCAGCCGCTACTATGCCCAGGGTAGCGGGTTGATGGCCGTCATCGGCAGCAACGATTACCTGGAGCTCTCGATCAGGGATGGCAGCGCCGCCGCGGTACTCGGCGCGCGGATAGGCGATACATTGAAAATCTTTAATCCTGTTTCGTGTTAGCGTGAAACCTTCCAGGTTGTGCCCTTCGCCGTATCCTCGATAGTAACTCCTATGGAGATCAACTGGTTGCGTACTTCGTCAGCCAGCTTCCATTCTTTTGACCGCCTGTATTCATTACGCCTGGCAATCAAATCCTCTATCCTGGCTACCTCATCATCAGGCAGCTTTTTAGTTTCCTGGAGTGTAAAACCGATAACGGCGGCCAGCTCCCTGAGCATATCCTTAGCCCTGCCGGTATCCATGCCCTTCTCATGGCCGCGGTTGATTTCGCGGACCAGGTCGAACATGGCAGCCACCGCCTGGGGAGCATTGAAATCATCGTCCATCGCTTCGATAAACCTGGCTTTAAACGCTTCAGCGTCCAGCATCTCTCCACCCCACTTGCCCTCCGTTTTCAACGCCTGCCGCATCCTCTCGATACCGGTTTCCGCAGCGTCCAGGGCCTCCAGGCTATAGCGCAGCGGCATCCTGTAATACGAGCTTATGATAAAAAGCCTGATAGCATCGGCGCTGTTGCGCTCCAGCGCCTGCTTCACGGTCACCAGGTTGCCCAGCGATTTGCTCATCTTGTCAGCGCCTAACTGAAGGAAACCGTTGTGCATCCAGGTGTGCACAAAGGGCGTCACGCCGGTATAGCACTCCGACTGCGCCATCTCATTTTCATGGTGAGGAAAGATAAGGTCCTGGCCGCCTCCATGTATATCAAGGCTGTTGCCGAGGTGCCCTGTGGACATGGCGGTGCACTCGATATGCCATCCCGGCCTGCCGTCACCCCAGGGACTGGGCCACGAAGGCTCCCCGGGCTTGACCGCCTTCCAGAGCGCGAAGTCCAGCGGGTCATCCTTTTTCTCCGATTCAGATGTGGCCGTGACCCGCATATCATCGGCATTCTGATGCGTGAGTTTGCCGTATCCCGGGAAGCTTTTCACCCTGAAATATACACTGCCTTCAGATTGGTAGGCATGTCCCTTTTCCATCAGGCTTTTCACCACTTCGATTATCCGGGGCATCTCCGTAGTGGCGCGCGGATACACGGTGGCCCGCTTGATATTGAGCGCATCCATGTCGCTGAAATATTCTGCTATATATTTCTCCACCAGGTCCTGCCAGGCTATGCCGCGCTCATTGGCGCGGTTGATTATCTTATCATCGATGTCCGTAAAATTTTGTACGTACTTGACCCTGTACCCGCGGTATTCAAGGTAACGCCTGATTACATCGAAGGAAACATAACACAGGGCATGGCCGAAATGGCAGACGTCATAAACGGTAACGCCGCATACATACATCTTCACTTCGTCTTTGCTCAGGGTAACGAATTCCTCTTTCTGGCCGGATAACGTATTAAAAATTCTCATTCAGTACCTCGTTAAATAACCAACCTCATTCAGACAGCATGGCTACGGCCATAGCTGCCATCCCCTCTCCCTTGCCTTCAAACCCCAGCCTGTCGGTGGTGGTCGCCTTGACCATGACATAGTCGTCTTCAATGCGCAGCGCCTCAGCTATGTTGTGCCGCATTTGATCTATGTAGGACGCGATCTTCGGCTCCTGGGCAACCAGGGTGCTATCCACGTTGCGGATAACATAACCCTGCGATGCAACCTTTCGCCCGACATGCTCAAGCATGTGTATGCTTGAGGCGTCTTTATGCTGCGGATCACCTGCCGGGAACTGGTGGCCGATATCCTTTAGCCCGGCAGCCCCCAGCAGGGCATCCATAATGGCATGGACAAGGACGTCCGCATCACTGTAGCCTTCCAACCCCTTCTCGAAAGGTACCCTGACGCCGCCCAGAATAAGCTGCCTGCCGGGTACCAGGGGATGCGCGTCATAGCCGATTCCTGCTCTCATTTTATCACCTGCTCCTTGCGATTATTTCCGCCAGCGAAAGGTCCTCCGGCGTGGTAATTTTAATATTCCCGTAATCGCCGGGATATAATTTTACCTTATAGCCCGCCCGCTCCACGACAGCGGCGTCATCGGTAAATTCACCATTGATCGCCAGGTAGGCTTGCTTTAATACATCAGCCCGGAAAACCTGCGGCGTCTGTACCACCCTGAGAAAACCGCGTTCCAGAGTCCTTGTAACCAATCCCTCCCCATCAATCTCTTTAACGGTATCCTTTATCGGCACTGCCGCTACCGCTGCGCCGGTCTGCCTGGCAGCTTCAATACCGTCGTCAATCAGCTTACCGGTCAGAAACGGGCGCGCGCCATCATGCACCAATACCCACTGGCAGCCCTGCACCTTTTCCAATCCTTTCTTCACCGAATCCTGGCGCAATCTCCCGCCCTCACAGATCGCCGATACCTTGGTTAAACCTCTTTCAGCAACCATCTTTTTACCGGTTTCCATCTTGTCTTTATGTAAAACCAGGATGATTTCATTTATCGCCCGGCAGCCCTGCAGGACGCCCAGTGGCCAGGCTATGCATGGTTTGCCCGCCAACATCGCAAATATTTTGTCGGTCCCCATCCTTTCAGCGCTTCCCGCGCCGACCACTATGGCTGCTACCCTGTCCACGTCAGTCCTCAACCTGCTCCCTGGCCTTCACGGTCTTTTCCAGGCCAAGCCGCAGCGCCTCGGCGATATTGCCGGCCCTGATTAACTCAATACCTTTCACCCGTGGCGCAGTTTTATTAAAAGAAGCAGGGATTATACACCTGGTAAAACCCAACCTCGCCGCCTCGGATATCCTTCTTTCCATCTGCGGCACCGGCCTCAATTCCCCGCTCAGGCCGATCTCGCCCACAGCAACCGTACCGGGTATGGCACGGGCGTCCCTGAAGCTGGAGGCTATGGCCAGGGCGATGCCGAGATCGGCGGCCGGCTCCGCTATCTTCAGCCCGCCGGTTACATTCACGATAATATCCTGGTTGTACAGGCCTACACCGGCTCGCCGGGATAGCACGGCCGATATCAGCAGCAGCCGGTTGAAATCAACGCCGTTGCTGACACGCCGCGGGGGACCATATGCCGCGATGCTGGTCAGCGCCTGTATCTCCACCAGCAACGGCCGGCTGCCTTCAAGGGTAGGGACAACCGCTGCGCCTATAGCCCCATTTACATACGATTCAAGGAACATCTGGGATGGATTGCTGACCTCCATCAATCCGGTGCCGCACATCTCGAAAACTCCCACTTCGTTGGTGGAGCCGAACCTGTTCTTGGCGCTGCGCAGGATGCGGTAGCTGTTGAACGACTCCCCTTCAAGATAGAGCACCACGTCCACGATATGCTCCAGTGTCTTGGGCCCGGCGATCGCCCCGTCCTTGGTTACATGGCCAGAGATAAAGACAGGCACCCCCGACTTCTTGGCCCAGCGCAGCAGGCGCAGGGTGCACTCACGTATCTGGTTGATGCTGCCCGGCGCCCCGTTGATATCCTCAAGGTAAACGGTCTGAACCGAGTCCACTACTACCAGGTCAGGTTGCATCGTTTCCAGCCGGGCCATGACATTTTCCATATTGGTTTCGGGGTAGATATACAGCCCGTCACCACTGACACCCAGCCTCTCCGCGCGCATCTTGAGCTGCTGCGAAGATTCCTCGCCAGATATGTATACCGCCTGCCCGTCCTTGCGCTTGCTGATGGCATCTGATATCTGCAGGAGCAGCGTGGATTTGCCGATCCCCGGGTCGCCGCTTATCAGTATCACGGACCCGGCCACCAGTCCTCCTCCCGGCACGCGGTTCAACTCCTCGATGGGGAAGGTGACACGCGCATAGACATCTTTCTGTACTTTTGCCAGTTCCAGCAACAGGCCTGCGGAGTCAGGACGCGGTGCAACCGTGCGCTTGCTCACAGTAACCGTGTTTTCCACCAAACAGTTCCATTCCTGGCA
>JAPLHJ010000182.1 GCA_026389675.1 Chloroflexota bacterium
ATCTCGCCCACCCAGGGCTCATAGCCGATAAATTCTGTATTCACAATACCCTCGCCGCGGGTGGCGGACAGGTAGGCGCTGCGGAAGCCGATCAGGCCGCGCGTGGGCACCCGGAACTCCATGCGCAGGTTGCCACGCCCGTCGTTATGCATATTGGTCATCCGGCCCAGCCTCTTGGCCAGCATCTCGGTTATCACGCCGATGTAATCCTCCCGCGTATCTAAAATAAGCGCTTCCACGGGTTCGTGCACTTTGCCCCCCACCTCGCGCGTGATGGCCTCGGGACGCGATACCTCGAACTCATAGTCCTGGCGGCGCATGGTCTCCACCAGTATGGCCAGGTGCAGCTCGCCCCTGCCGGATACCAGGAAGAGGTCGGGGCTGTCGGTATCCTGCACGCGCAGGCTGATGTTTACCTCGAGTTCGCGGTAGAGACGCTCGCGCAACTGTCGCGAGGTGCAGTATTTGCCCTCACGCCCGGCGAAGGGAGAACTGTTCACACCCACGGTGATTTTCACCGTGGGCTCGCCTATCTCAATGCGCGGCATGGCCTCGGGATGCTCCGGGTCAACCACCGTGTCGCCGATGCTGACTTCTTCGAGGCCGGTGAGGGCGATTATCTCGCCGGCTGAGGCCTCTTCCACCGGCAACCTGGTCAGTCCCATGAAGGTAAAGACGTCGGTTATTTCGTATTTGCGCGGGACGCCGTCGGCGCCGATGACCGCCAGTATATCTTTGGGCTTTACGCTGCCGCGCCGCACCCTTCCGAGGGCAAAGCGCCCCCGGTAGCTGTCATAATCGAGGTTGGACACCAGCATCTGGAAGGGGCCGTCGTCGATGGCCGGCGGCGGGACCTGCTTGAGTATAGCTTCGAAAAGCGGCACCATATCCGTTCCCTCCACTGCCGGGTCGGCGGTGCAGGTGCCGTTGCGGGCGCTGGCGTAAAGCACGGGGAAATCGAGCTGGCTGGCGTCGGTGGCTATCTCCAGGAAGAGGTCCTGAGTAAGCCTGACCACCTCCTCAATGCGGGCGTTCTCACGGTCTATCTTGTTTATCACCACGATAGGCTTAAGCCCCTTCTCGAAGGCCTGGCGCAGAACGAAGCGCGTCTGCGGCATGGGGCCTTCCACGGAGTCCACCAGCAGCAGGCATCCGTCCGCCATATTTACCACGCGCTCCACCTCGCCGCTGAAGTCGGCGTGGCCGGGCGTATCGATGATGTTTATCTTGACGCCGCGGAACATCACGGCGGTGTTCTTGGCCAGGATGGTTATGCCCTTCTCGCGTTCCAGGGCGTTGCGGTCCATTATCAGTTCGCCCATCTGCTGGTTTTCTCGGAATACCTTGCTCTGCTTGAGCAGGGCATCCACCAGGCTGGTCTTGCCATGGTCAACATGGGCAACAATAGCTATATTTCTGGTATCTTCGCGGTAATTCGGGGACAAATCGGTCTCCTGTGAGGTTGTTATTTACGGAGCCTGGTGAGAGGCATGCGGCTGATACTGTATGTCATGTAAGTTCTTTACAATATTAGCACATCCATGCGGTCATAGCGAAAATTACATCCGCGTTACATGTTCACAAGGTTCAACCGGCCGCAACCGTATGATATACTTTCTTCCTGATAAAACCATCCATGGCAGGAGGTAAATTGATGAGAAAAGTCGCAATTGTCGGCGTAGCGATGACCAGGTTTACGGGCAAGCAGCCCAGGACAGCGGTCGAACTTTTCGGCGAGGCCGGCGCGGAGGCTATCAACGAATCAGGCATCAAACCCGG
>JAPLHJ010000293.1 GCA_026389675.1 Chloroflexota bacterium
TCGACGATGCGACCGGGCACGCCTACCACGGTCGCGCCGGGCGGCACGGATTTGATCACCACTGAACCGGAGCCGATGCGCGCCCCCTCTCCAATAGTGATGGCGCCGAGGATGATGGCGCGCGATCCGATGACTACCTGGTTGCAGATGGTGGGATGGCGTTTCTTTTTCGCCAGGGTGGTGCCTCCCAGCACCACGCCCTGGTACATCAGCACGTCGTCGCCTATCTCTGAGGTTTCGCCTATTACCACGCCCGCGCCGTGGTCGATAAAGAAACGCCTGCCGATGGTGGCGCCGGGATGTATCTCTATCTGCGTGAAAAAGCGGTTGACCTGCGAGATCCGTAGAAGAAGTGAGCGATGCGGTGCCACCACAGCGCGTGAAGCCCGGGGTAAAGGAAAAAAACCTCCCAGGCGCTGCGCGCCGCGGGGTCGCGCTCCATGGCGGCGCGGATGTCTTCTTGCATCAAATTAAAACAACTGCACACGGTTACAGTTATTATACGTTATTTTAAAGGGGTCACACCTGAAAAAGGCGGATAACCGCTGCGCCGCCGTTCAGGATGCCTGCTTGGGGAGCCTGCCCGGGATCATTTCAAGGTACCCAGCAGCCCGGTGACCTCCTCAAGGCCGTCCACGATGCGTGGGCCGGGACGATCAATCAGGTTGGCATCGCTGAGTTTATAAACCCGGTTGTTTTTAATAGCGTCGGTGGTTTGCGTCCAATCCTGCTGCCTGAGGTTGCTGGCTATAGCATCAGCACTGGCAGCCATACCCGTTATTATCAAAACCTGCGGGTTTTTGCTGACAATTGATTCGGGAGAAACGATGCGGGAGTTCTCGAAATCCGTTGAGAATATATTGGCGCCACCTGCCTTGGAGATGAGATCGTCGATATACGACTTGCCGCCCATCGTCCAGATGGGGTCATACCAGATTACGTACATCACACGCGGGCGCTTGCCGGGAGGCAGCAAGTCCGTTTTCGCAGTGATAGTCTTTATCCTGCCGGATAACTGACGGGTAAGCTGTAAAGCGGCCGCGCTGCTGCCTGTCACACTGCCCACCAGTGAGATATTTCCGATTATATCGTCTACGGTGTGTGCGGAAAGTACGATCACGGGCATACCGACTTTTTCCAGGGCAGGCAGGACGGTTTTCTCATGGATGGACTCAGCAAGCACCAGGTCGGGGGCTATGCTTACTATCTTTTCAATGTCAGGGGTCATGTAGCCGGCTACGCGCGGTTTGAGTTTGGCCTTTTCCGGGTAGTCGCAATAATCCGTAACGCCCGCTATACGGTCGTCGAGTCCCAGCGCAAAGAGTATCTCCGTATTGCTCGGGGCAAGCGATACGATGCGCTGCGGCAGGTGTTCGATTGTTACTTTCCTCCCCAGTCTGTCGGTAATAGTTATGGGAAAGGCCGGAGACACTGCCGGCTCCGTCATCGTGCCAGCGGTACCCCCGGACTGCGCGGGCGGTGGTTGCTGTGAGCAGGCAGGCAGCAGGCAGCCTATTGCGAAAGCCAGTGCCGCTATCCAGATTAAACTCCGTCTCATTGAGGACCTCCTTATCTATAAATTGATAAACCCCCGCTGCCTTCTGGCAGCGGGGGTTTACATAACAAAATATATGCCCCCGTTCACTGCGAAGGCGCTTGATTGCATGGCAGGCGTTCTGACTATAACAGCAGGCAGGGCTGTAACGGATTTACACCGTTTTGCTGTCCAATTAAGGCCGTAATCGCTCACGGCCGCCATGACACACTATTCAGTTGTGGGGATATTGTATTGGCCGGCAGGAGCGGCTGTCAAATCCTGTGAGCGGCGTCTCTTATCAGATACCGAACAGCCGGGTTGTGTTTTCCCGCACAATACGGGACATCTCATCCTGGCTGATGCTCTTTATAACGGCCGCGGCTTTGAGGCTGCGCAGTATGTCGGCGGGTTCGGAGCGGTACTTTTCTTCCCTGCCGTAATGAACGGGGCAATCGGTTTCCAGCAGCAGCCTTTCAGTGGGAGCCTCGCGGATGGCGCGGCGGTGCTCATCATGGTACTCCGCAGCGGGTGTGGCCGAGATGTAATATCCCCCCGCGATGAGCCCGGACAGCGTGCTGGAAAAGCCGGTGTACCAGTGAAAGACCAACTGCCTGACACCGCTTTCGTTGACTATTTGCAGGCTATCCTTCCAGGCGTAGCGGCTGTGGAAGGAAACCGGCTTGGCAAACTCGAGGGCCAGTTCGAGCAGGCGCTTCAATATATCCTTCTGCTGATCCTTGCCCGCTCCCTTAAGCACCCTTTTATCGTAGTCCAGGCCTACCTCGCCAAGGGCAACCGCACTGTGAAGGTTGTCCCTGATAAAGGCGATATTTTCTTCCAGTACCCGCGGGCTCATATTGCCGAGGGACCAGGGATGCAGGCCGATGGCGGGGTAAATGAAGCCGGGGTAGGCTGAGGCCAGCTTGAAAGTCTTGATATTGGAGGCTAAATCCTGCCCCACGGAGATGATAGCTGTTACGCCGGCCTGTTTGGCGTGCTCAACAGCAGCGGACAGGTCCTCCAGTTCGTCGAGGTGGGCGTGCGTGTCAACCAGTTCCGCCATGCTTGCCCCCGAAAAGATCGTCAAAGGTGATTTCAAGCGCCCTGTCCGTGGACAATATGCCGCGCTCGTTAATAATACTGCTGACCAGTTCAAGCGGTACCATGTCAAAGCCGGTTTCAGGCTGGTGCAGGCCGGTCAGGAAACCCCTGGCGTCGAACTTGGCGGTTTCACAGATGACATATAAAGGCTTTTCCTTGCGCGCGGCTACGAGGGCAAGCTCAAGCGATGGCTCTCCGTTGATCAG
>JAPLHJ010000176.1 GCA_026389675.1 Chloroflexota bacterium
CACCCCTGAGGCTGGAAACATTGATTTAAGCACTGCAGGAAGGTATCATATAAATTAGATATGTTAAACGCAAGGGTGAAAGGAGGGTGGTATGACAATCAGAAATAAGGAAGACGCACAGCGGGTACTGAGGTCCGTGCCCGATGTGAAGCGTTTTTATTGCCATGACGGGGAGATTTTGAACAACATCTATGAATTGAAGGCGGTGCTTGGCAAGATGCACGCCCCGGCCTACCGTCACCATGTCACGGATGAGAAGAACGACTTCGCACGCTGGGTACGCGAAGTGCTCGGCGATGATAAGCTGGCCGGCGACCTGGTAAAATACCAGGAGCAAAAAGAAGCATTCCGCATCGTTGCAGACAGGATTGCCTGGCTGCAGGCCAGAGCTTGAGAGTAGAATTATGCCGGCATTGAAAAGGCGCCTGATTTGACTGTTGCTTATACACCTAAAGACGCGGTACTTGACGTAGTCGCTATTGCATTGATCCTGGCGCCCGAGCCGCTGACCACCCCCATCGGCCTAAGCCTGCTATTGCGCAAACGGGGTGACGGCGCCAGCGAAATGGCGCACCCCATCCGCATATACCCCGAATACGTCTATAAGGTTGATACAATACGCGGCAGGGAGATAACCTGGGAGGTCAGGACCATCCAGACAGGCCAGTTGCCGCTCGGGGAGCTTAATAAGCCGAACATTGAGATCAAGCACAGGGAGGAATTCATACGTTCACGCACAGCCCCCGAAAAGAGTGCGGCGCAAAAGATCTCCGAGAACCTTCCCCCCGGCGTCAGGGTGCACCATGAAATTTTCCGCCCTCCCCGGGCGCCGGCCAGCCAACAATCCGCCTTCATCCCCGGTGAGACCATTTACCATACGCTGCGCCAAGTGCCACAGTTAAATACGCTGAATAATAAAGCTCCGGCTCCTGGAAACATACACCACACCATCGAGAATAGCCCCGGCTATTACCGGGCAACAGCGGCCGGCCAGGCCCGCAACGCACCGCCGGGCATAATCCACCATACGCTCAAGGAGGCGCCGCGCAGCGACAACCCTGCCAATATCGTTAAGCCGGTGCGCATCGTCCAGCACCACACTGTTGATCCCACTCCCCCCATCCAGTTCAAAGGCCGCATCATCAGGAAGGACCCTGGGTCCACTGAAAACAGGGGAGGTATCACCGGCAGGAACAGTGACAGGGGCCGCCGCTAAACAGATGCCCGGCTCTAAAGGCGAATTACTATCCGCTGGCGGTCTCTTCCCTGCCGCCTAAATTGCCAACTCAGCCCGCAAGTCATAAAATTATCACCTGGAACCAGAATTAAACAGCCGGAGCATAACGCATGCCTCACAAAGCAAAAAACCACGATTACAAGTCCCACATCATTGAGGAATACTTCATAACCGAGGAACCCTTTTACCTGCCGCTTAAGGACGAAGTGGCGCTTTTTGAGGCTGCCTACGCAGAGCGCATACCCGTGCTCCTCAAAGGTCCCACAGGTTGCGGCAAGACCCGTTTCCTGGAATATATGACATACCTCATGAGCCAGCAGGAAAAGGCCAGACCCCGGTCACCCCGCCAGCGCCACAACGGCATACCCCTTATCACCATCGCCTGCCACGAAGACCTGACCGCCAGTGACCTGGTCGGAAAGTACCTGCTGGAGGGCGATACCACGCGCTGGGTGGACGGGCCGCTTACGCGCGCTGTCAAGAGCGGCGGGATATGTTACCTGGACGAGGTGGTCGAGGCGCGCAAGGACACTATCGTTCTCATCCACCCCCTGGCCGACCACCGCCGCTCTCTTTACATCGAGAAGAAAGGGGAGATGCTGGAAGCCAGCAACAGCTTCATGCTGGTCATCTCCTACAACCCCGGCTACCAGTCAATACTTAAAAACCTCAAGCACAGCACGCGGCAGCGCTTCATCGCTATCGAGTTCACACATCCGCCCAAAGACATCGAGGCCAGAATCATCGCCCACGAGGCAGGGGTGAGCGCGGAGATAGCCGGCAGGCTGTCCATGCTGGGCGAAAAGATACGTAATCTCCGGGAGCAGGACCTTTCCGAGGTCATAAGCACCCGCCTGCTCATTTATGCCGCCCGCCTCATCAAGCAGGGCATCCCCGCCAGGCGCGCCTGCGAAGTGGCAGCCGTCTGGTCGATAACCGACGATCTCGAAGTGCAGAAATCGCTCAAGGAAGTCGTTACCGCCATTTTTGAATAATCTCAGGGTAAGTTATGAGTAATGCACCATTTAAAACACAGCATGCTGACAGCGAAGCCGGAGATAAATATCACGGTATAGAGTTCGCATCGGTAGGGCCCGTTTTACAGATATACTGCAAGGCCGTGACCGGTAAAGAGGTCGATATATCCGCCGGCGATGGCGCCCTGACCTCCCTCCGCAATACCTGGTGGGGCCAGCTGGCATCGGGCAATTCGCCCAACGGCCATGTCAGCATCACCGTCCCGGCCTCCTTCATGGAATATCCCGGCTACGACGACAACTTCGGCTGGTACAAGTCAGCGGTCACCCAGCAGGTCGCCCACGTGGAATTCGGCTCATTCGATTTCATTTTTGAAAAAGAGTCGGCGCTTTTCGAGGACCTTCGTTACCAATTGAAAGGTGAAGAAGGCCACGGCAGCAACGCCTATGAGAAATACCTGGCCCTCTTCAGTGACCGGTTACTGGCCGCGCTGGTCTTCGTAGCCGTTGAGAATGCCCGTATCAATTACCTGGTCAAATACTATTACCCCGGGCTAAAGCGCAGCTACCGCCGCATGCAGGAGGGCGCGCTGCTGGCGCTCTCACAGGCGCCCGCCATGACATTGCGCCGCGCATTTATCGAATTGCTGGAAGGACTTGAGATCGATGCCATCCTCGCCATCGATGAAGATGCTCTTTATGAACCGCTCGATGCGGCCAAAGCTGTGCTCGACCGCCTGTGCCAGGCCCACGCCACGGTTGAGGATGCCGCTGAGGCCGCCATCCGCATCTATGAAATCGCCCGGAAGGTACCTAAAAAGGGTTTTGCTACCAGCGCGGGCGGCTATACCAGCGAGAACCGCGAACCACAATACTCCGACCTTGAGGGACAGGAATTCCTGGGAAACTTCAACATGGACAAGATGAAGCTGAATATGGAGATGAGGGCCAGCAGCGGGCAAAAGTCCACCATGCCCATGACCGCCGAGGACCTCCAGAAGCTGGGCGACCAGAAGATAGGCATCACCGACATCAAGGACGCGCAGTTCCTCTCGGGCACCGGCCTTTCCGCAGCGGATCTGCCGCGCGGCGTGCAGGTCGTCCAGTTCTCACAGGACAAGTACCAGAAGGTCGACCGCTATACTCCTGCGGACGCCGTCACACCCATTCCCCCCGAAGCCGAAGAGAAGCTGACCTACTACGACGAGTGGGACTTCCGCGCCAAACGCTATGTGGGACAGTGGTGCTGTATCAGGGAAAAAGTGCTGGGCGAGGGAAGCAGCTACTTTTACGACAAAACCCTGGAGAGCCGCAGGAACCTGGCCGTCGAGATCAAGCGGCAGTTCGAGAAGCTGCCGGCCGAGCTGCTCTACAAGGCCAAGAACCTGGATGATGGCGACGAGTTTGACCTCGACCTGGTCATCAGCGAACTGATGGATAAGCGCGCCGGGCATACGCCATCCGGCAAGGTCTACATGAAGAAGAAGAAAATCCAGCGCGACGTGGCCGTAGCCTTCCTGCTGGATATGAGCGGCTCCACCGCCGACCTCATCAGCAAAAACCGCACGCCGATGCAGTACGACGAATCCATCAAGTACGACTTCATGAGTTTCGTCATGCAGCCGCGCCGC
>JAPLHJ010000019.1 GCA_026389675.1 Chloroflexota bacterium
ACCCAACTGTTTCATCTTGTCTGGAACGTTATAGGGTTCGCCATACTGTGGGCTTTGCGTAAGAGGCTGAAGCCCGACGGATCGCTGTTTCTTATCTGGTTGATCTTCTTCGGAGCCCGCGATTTCATCATACGGTTTTTCCGGGAAACCGAGGCTTTCCTGTTTAATCTTCCCCAGGCCCAGCTTTTGGATATCCTGATCGTAGCCGCAGCCGCGGTAACCCTTGCGGTACGCTTTATCCAATACCGGCGTGTGAAGCCGGCGGAGGAAGCGCCGGACATCAATAAGAGCGGGCAAAATCCAGAAGGTTGAGCCTGAGCTGTCCTCTGCCGTTATAATTATCCACCTCCACCGAGTAAACCACGTCTATATGGCGCGACAGTTCGCCCATGTAGCTGCCCAGCCGGAAGCCCATAGTATCCCAGACAACGCCGTCCTGTTTGAGCTTCAGCTTGATATGGTCATTCTGGTTGCCGACCAGCCTCTGCTCCACCACCTCGACCTTGCGGCTGAGAAACACCGGCGCCGGGTTGCCCATGCCGTATGGTTCAAGCTGGCGCATATCCTCGAAGACCCCTTTAGCAAATGCCGACAACGATAGCTCGGCGTCGATATTGATATGCGGCCTGAGGTCGAGGCCTGTCAGCTGTTCTTCGGCCAGGGAACGCAACTTCTTCTGCACCTGCTGAAGGTCGCGGGTGGGGACGTTGAAGCCGGCCGCCCGGGCGTGACCCCCGTACCGGGTGAGCAGGTGGTGGCAGGTCTTGAGCGCAGACATCAGGTCGAACTCCGGGATGCTCCTGGCGCTGCCCCGGCATATATCGGAGCCGATCTGGACCAGCACTACGGGGCGGTAAAAGTCGTCCGCCAGCCTGCCGGCCACCAGCCCGATTACACCAGGGGGATAATCAGCGTCGCTGGCCATCAGTATCGGTTTGCCCGTGCCGTCCTCTAATATCTGCCGGCGCGCCTTTTCGTAAGTATCCGCTACCAGGCGCTGGCGTTCCCTGTTTTTCTCTTCAAGCTCCTTAGCCAGCGCATGCGCCTGCGCCTGGTCTTGAGTTACCAGCAACTGGTAGCTGGTGCCGGCATCATCCATACGGCCGGCTGAATTCAACCTCGGCCCTATCTGGAAAGAAACGGTTTCAGCGGTCAGGTGGCCTTTGTCGACCCCTGCGACGTTCATCAACTCGTTCAGGCCTATGCGCTTCGTGCGTGAGAGCAGGTTCAGTCCGGTCTTGACCAGGTGGCGGTTTTCGCTGAGCAGAGGCGACATATCGGCGATGGTGCCCAGCGTTACCAATTCCATGGCGTTGGAGATAAGGTCGTCCCTCCTGTTGCTGGCCAGCAGCGCTTCCAGCAGTTTGAAAGCTACGCCCACACCTGCGAATTCAGTGAAGGGACAGGTTGAATCGGTGCGCTTGGGATCAACGATAATTTTCGCGGAAGGCAATTCATCGAGGGGGACGTGGTGGTCGGTGACCAGGATATCCAATCCCATTTTATGGGACTTCTCTATCTCGGCGAAAGCCGTGATGCCGGTATCCACGGTGATGACCAGCGTGACACCCTGCTTGCGCAGTTTCTCCAGAGCGGGTATTTTCAGGCCGTAGCCTTCGTTCTGACGGTGCGGTATATAGGGAATTACATTGCCCCCCAGCGCAGCCAGGCCCTGCACCAGCAGGGCCGTCGCGGTTATACCGTCGGCATCGAAGTCGCCGTAAACCGCCATCTTTTCACCCGACAGCAGGGCTTTATAGACGCGGTTAACGGCCGGATGCATATCGGGGATGCTGAAAGGGTCGATCGACAAACGGCTGTCGGCCTTCAGGAATGCTTCAGCTTCGTGGGCGGTGGTGATGCCCCTGTTATGCAGCAACCTTGCAACAAGCGCGCCGACGCCCTTGAATTCCAGCGGTTTATCAGATTCGGGTAAGAGTTTCCAGAGTGTATGGGCCAAATTCTAACTTCACTTTCTGAAGGTGAGTTATACCATAAAACCCGGGCAAAGTAAAAAAGCCGTGTTCAAAAGGGCGCCAGGTGCTCCTGGGCCAGGCCGGCTGCCGCGAAAAACAGCATATTGGCAACGTACAGGAAGGCAAATACCACACTGCCCCAGAGGTATCCGGCGTCGCTTTTCTCGCGTTTGATGAACCTGTACAAATGCAGGATTATGGCCTGCAGCAGGTAAAGCGCATAGCAAAGGATTATCGCTATGTTGGCTGCGACTCCCCAGTGGAAAACGAGCGATAGCAGGGCGCCGAGGCCCATGGCGAGGTTGGCGAAACCCACTTCGAACTGAAACCCGGGATTGGCCGATTCCAGGCCCAGCCGCCTGGCATCAGACTTGTGGTAAATCACGTGGCTGACAAAGCTGATAATACCGTTAAACGCCACGCAGGTGAGTAGTATTATCTCGATCGCAGGACGGGCGTCGGACCAGTGGAAATAAAGATAATAAGCAACTGCGATGCCTACAGTGATTACGCAATACCGGATAACGGAGATTATAAGTGAACTCAACCTGTGCTTACCTTCTTGAATAATAGTTGCCGTTTAATTCTCAGCGGCTGATCCAGGGCCGAATGACAGGGCACTATTTCAGCAGTTGATAACCGCCCGCGCGCATCAGCCAGTTGTAGGTAAGATAGCGGTCGGGCACCTCGTTGCCGTTTTGCGATACCCATGACTGCACGTCCAGGGAGTTTTCATAGCCTACGCAGAGCTGGTAGTACCAGGTATGCACGACGTACATGTGCCAGTAATCGTAGGTGCCGAAGCCCAATCCGGTCAATTTGGGCTGATTATGCGTGACCAGTTCGATGTAAAAGTCTCCGTTGACCACCACGCCGGGCACCGGTATGCTCACCCACCGGGGTGAATAGTTGAAAAGGTCCTTGCCGAAATCGGCGCTGAAAAGCTTTGTCTTGCGGGCGTCGTAAATGACGATGGAGAAATTGGGATTGGGCTGTTCGATGGCGGCTATATCGGACCCGTAGACCCAGGTCCCGGGCCCGCCTATTACACTGTTGTTATTGAAGTCATAATCACTGCTCTTGATATAGCCGAAGACGTCGATGTTATCTATCTCGAGGCCGCCGGCGGGCGCCGTAAGCTTGATCAGGTTCCCCTCAACCATTTGTACCATGTTGCCGGGTTCACTCGTGCTGCCGGCCAACGGGTCGCATCCATCCGCATTGCCCGAGTCGATCTTGATAGTGAAAGGCACACGGTTAAAAGCTACGATGAGCTCCTTGGTTTGAGGGCCGATCTTGATTACATACTGGCCGGGTATGGGCAGATTGGCCTGAAAGGCCAGGTAGTCAGCTTTGCCCGCCTCAAGGTACAGCGCCCGGTTATCCACAGTGTTGCCGTTGATGATGAGGTCCGCCTGGTAATTGCCGGCCGCCGGCCCGGTATTGGACACTTTCATACTGACGGTGAAAGGCTGGCCGGCCACCGGCGAAGCCGGTTGCACTTCGATCGCATCAAAGGTAAAGGCGGGCAGATCGGCAGGCGGTGCGGGCTTTTGAGGGACCTGCGCACGGGGTGCACACCCGGTCATAGCGGGCACTGCGATCAGCATCAGTAAAGCTACCGCCATCAGCATCTTGTTCGGCAAGCGCTTCCTGGCAACGCCGGAGCGGACATCAAGGCGTGAATAAGTCATACAGCGATTATAAGCCACGGCTCCCATCTTTTCAAAATGGGCTATGCGCGCAACTATCTTTTGAAGATCTTTTCGATCTCTTCGTAGGCGTTATCGATGAC
>JAPLHJ010000040.1 GCA_026389675.1 Chloroflexota bacterium
AGGTTGCAGGTACGGGAAAGTGAAACCGGCCTGGAAACCGAACTGGCTTGTATCGAGCGCCATATTAACAAGTTCAGCGGCATTGATCCTGCCGCTGGCCTGGGCAAAACCGACACGGCCGTCTTTAACGAGACGTAATGCCGTGACAGTGGAATCCTTGGTCTGAATTTGCTTAAGCCGGTTGGCTTCAAACTGGACAGGGGTCCTGCTGGAGGTCACACGGAACACTTCAGCTGTTTGGGCCGATTTACAGGCAACGGCAAGTATATCGTCCAATCATTTACCTCCGACCAGGCAATTCCGGATGCGTATGTGCGGGCTGCCGTTGGAAACGGGCAGCGGCGATTGTCCGGCCTTGCCACAGCCACCGCCTTGGTTCATATCCAGGTCATTGCCTATGGCATCGATGTTGCCCAGGGTAGTGAAAACGTTGCCGGTAAGTACCACCGGCCTGATCATCTCCGCGATTTTTCCGTCCCTTATCATGTAAGCCTCACCGGCCGAGAATGTAAACATCTCGAGGCTGGTCGTGCCTCCGTACCAGTCCTTTGCGTAAACGCCCTCATCAATGCCGCCGATCATCTCTTCGAAGCCGGTGGAACCTGGCTCGATAAATGTGTTGGTCATGCGCACAATGGGAGGGTGGGTATAATTGATGGCGCGGGCGTTGCCGGTGGGCGTCTCGCCCATTTTGGCAGCAGTCTCGCGGGAATGCAGCCGGCTGGTAAGCACCCCCTCCTTAATTAAATAGGTTTTGGTCGCCGGCGTGCCCTCATCATCATATTTGAAACTGCCGCGGTAACCCGGCACAGCGGCTCCATCCACTATATTAAGGTGATTGCCTCCGAACTTGCGGCCCAGCACCATCAGCTGGCGCATCTGGGGGTTCTCGTAGATATGGTCTGCTTCAGAGAGATGCCCGAAGGCTTCATGGACGAAAACACCTGCCAGTACCGGGTCAAGCACTACCGTGTACGTGCCGCCTTTGACGTTGGGAGCGGATAAAAGGGCCACTGCCCTGCGGGCGATGTCCCGGACCTTTTCATGCAGGTTTTCAACCGTAGCGAAATCGCCTTTGCTGCCGATGCTGAGGCCAACCTGCTGCACGTCACCGTCTTTGCTTGCTATGGCCGATAGCCGCAGGTTCAGGTCGATGCGGCCCTGTTCTATATAGGTGCCCTCAGAGGTGGCCAGGGTGACCTTCTTTTTGGTGTCCGCATAGCCGATGCTGGTAGTCTGGATATCTTTCGTGCCGAGAATGATCCGGTTATATTCATCCAGGATATTTTTTTTGGCAGAGAGATTTAATTCGATGGGATTTTTTTTAAATTCGGCCGGGACCGTGTCCACAACCGGGGTAGCCGGGGAGAATTGGCTCTCTTGGTTGCCAACGCGACGGGCCTGGTTTACGGCAAGGGAAACGTTTTCTGCCAGCCTATCGAGGCTGTTAAAACTGACGAAACCCCACCCGCCCCGCACAAGTGCGCGTACGCAACCACCGGTGCTGGCGGTCCTGCCCGCTTCCTCCAGTCTTTCGCCGCGGTAAACCAGGCGGCTTGACTTGCTTTCATCGAGGCGGACTTCTATGTAATCAGCTTTTTGGCCTTTTAACGCTGAAAAGAGCCTGTCCTTCATATTCCTAACCCTGTAATCATCCGGTAACCAATTGTAGCAGATAAATTCGGGCACAGTGAAGGGAATAATAAGGCAGGCAAACTGCGGGGAGCTTTCCCGGTAGAGGCTAAGGGAAAAGATTGCCATGTTTGATTTACCTTGTATCGCCGAGGTATAAATAGACTTTTACTACCTGCCGTTATATACTTTTGGCGGAGGTAGACAATGCAGTCCAGCCTCATAGGTAAAATCGAGAAAGCCAAACGCTACGCTGAAGAACCGGAACGCGTGACCATCTCTGGTTTCTCTGCCGAATTCCGCGGCGAGAACGACAGCCATAGCCTGGGCCTGAGAGATGGCAAATGGCACTGCAACTGCCACTTCTTTTCCGAATGGGGGCAGTGTGTGCACATCATGACGCTTCAGCGCCTGCTCAGCAGGATGCTTCCCCCGCAGGTGGATACCCCTCCTCAGCAGGTTTAAGCATCAGTCCTATGCCCTGGAGCGCCTTAAAAAGGTGTAAGGTCAAGTTATACAGATTTTCCACTCTCCGTAAATGCCGTCTGAACCTCCGCAGCCAGGAAAAGCGACCCGGTCGCCAGTATAAGATCCCCTGAACATGCCATCGAAAGAGCCGCTGTTAACGCTTTTGCCGCGTCCGGTTCTTTGCTGACGTTAAAGCATTTGTTTGTGAACAGCTTTTGCAGGTATTCCGCGGAGGCGGCCCGGGCGTGGTGCGAACTGGTAAGAAATACATGGTCAGCAAATCCTTCAAGTTCGCCTCCCATGCCGCTGATATCCTTATCGCTTGACGAGCCGAAGATGACGTATGCCCGTGAATAGGAAAAATATTTGCGGATGGATTCCAATAACCTCGCGAGTGAATACGCATTGTGGGCGCCGTCTATGATAACCAGCGGGGACAGGTTGAGGATTTGCATACGTGCCGGCCATCTCACCCGGCCGATGCCCAGCAAGATATCTTTATAAGTTATATTTGCTCCCTGCTGCTGCAATATCTCGGCAGTCGCAATAGCCAGTGCCGCGTTCTCCATCTGGAAATCCCCCAGCAATGGGAGCCTGACCCGGTATTTGTACCGCAAGCCATCTATGTCGAAAGCCTGCCCTTTGTAATCGCTCCTCACCGGCATCCACTTGATTTCTTTTCCGGCCTGAATTAACGTCGCATGCATTGCCCTGCATCTATCTTTGATAACCGAGCCGGCCGCGGTTGCCTGCGGCGCGCTCACGACTATACAGCCAGGCTTGATGATGCCCGCCTTCTCCCCGGCGATCTCGGCCAGCGTATCGCCAAGCACCTGGGTGTGATCCAGGCTGATGGAAGTTATTAAACAAATACCAGGTCCAATTATGTTAGTGGCATCGAGCCTGCCCCCCATGCCGGTCTCCAGCACCTGGAAGGCCGCTCCCTTTTCTCTGAAATACAGGAAGGCTACCGCGGTCAAAACCTCGAAGGTTGTAAGGCAGCCGAAGCGGCCACGTTTGTTTATCTCTTCTATATGCGGCCTAGTCAGGTTTACCAGTTGCGCAAAATCCTTTTGCGCTATCGGGCGCCCATTGACTCGTATCCTTTCCTGCCAGGAATACAGGTGCGGTGAGGTGAATAACCCGGTACAATAGCCGGCGGACTTAAGAATGGCGGCTACCATGGCCGCGGTGCTGCCCTTGCCCTTGGTGCCGGCGATGTGGACGGTTTTCCTGCCCGCGTGAGGATTACCCAGCTCAGCAAGCAGCAATTCCATCCTGCGCAGGTCAAAGTTTGCGGCGTCATACCTGGCAGCAGGGGATTTTTCGTAATTGGTGAGGCTTTCCAGGTAACCCGTTGACTGCGTGTAATTAAACACAGACTGAATTATAGCATTGCTCCCTTACGGCGGTATGGGAACAGAAGGATATCATTCAGAGCTTTACAAATTTGGGCATAAGCCTGTCCTTCCATCTGGCCTTGCCCTGCATGGTCAAAATCATTGAGGCTACAGCTATCATCGTCATGAAAACAGCGCTGGCGGGGTAAATCAGCACCAGGTAAAGCGGGAAATGGAAACGGAATCATTGAGGCTACAGCTATCATCGTCATGAAAACAGCGCTGGCGGGGTAAATCAGCACCAGGTAAAGCGGGAAATGGAAACGGATAAGGCTCACGGACCAGAGAATTAAGGTCAGCAGTACACCAAGTCCTGCCAGCAGGGTTATCAGGAAAGGCACCTGGGGCACAATTAGTCCGATAATAAGCATCAGGATAGGGCATAGAAAGACTATGACCACGAGTGTCCACATCAATATAAGAAAATAAGGATCGAAGCTAAATGTGGCGAAGGTGCTCTTGGTCAGTCCCTTCCACACCTGGTCGAGATTATGATACATGCGGCAGGAAACCTGCCCGTTGCCGTCCAACAACTTGTACTTAAGCCCCATGGCGTGCACCCTGCGGCCGATGGCGATGTCGTCCACAACGTTCTGCCGCACCGAGGCATAACCTCCTACTGCGTCGTAAGCATCCCTGCGGAAGATGAGGAACTGTCCGAGGACGGCGAAAAGCAGCGGGTTGCTTTGAAGGCGGGTAAGCTCCAGCGGGACACCGCAAAGCATGCCCAGGTAAAAAGCAGGTATGCTCAGTTTCTCCGACCAGGTTACCACCTGCTGTTTGGGTAGGGCAGAGATAAGCGCCGCTTTTTCGGCGGCCATAGCCGACGCGGCGCCTCGCAGCATAGCGGGTAGGTGATAGGTATCGGCGTCAACGAATAGCAGCAGTTCCCCATCGGCCACCTCGGCTAATTGCTGGCAGGCCCAGTGTTTGCCCAGCCAGTCATCCGGCAAGGGTTTTCCCTTGATCAGCCTGAGCCTGGAATCTTTACTGGCGTATTCCTGCAATATCTCCCAGGTGCGGTCGGTGGAGTTATCATCGAGGATGATGAGCTGGAAATCGGGATACTCTTGCGCCAGGAGGCATGCTGCACACTTGCCGATGCCGGACTCCTCGTTGCGGGCAGGCACCAGTACGGAAATACGCGGCCACCTGGCCGGAGGCCGGTAGCTGCCAAGCCGTTTCAGATAATAAAGGTTGGTCAGGGATATCAGGAGTAGGACAACCAGGCCGAGCACTATGGCGGCCTGAATGTAGAACAGGATGTTGAAAAATAACTCTTGTTGCACCAAGCTTAATATAATATACTAACCGGCCAAAATTTTCCTGCCCCGCCGGTGCCGGAAGTGCTAATTCTTGGTTATATTTGTGGTATTCGCTGTTTCGTTCTTCAACAGCTTGCGGTCTGGCAGCTTGCGGTCCTTCCAGGTTGTTTGACCTGATAGAGTAAGGAACATTGAAGAAAATGCGATGATGGTCATCAGCACGATGCTGAAAGGGTAAAGGAATACAGCGTGGAGCGGGAATTTAAAGCGCTGATAATATACGGTGAAAAGGAGGATCGAGGCGAGGACGGAGATTGCGGCCAGCCCCACTGACAGGAGCGGCGGGTACTCGGGTATCCTGCGGATGCCAAGGGCAATTACAGGCTCCCAGAAAACGAAGGTAATCCAGAGCCAGGTAAATATTGAGAGAGGCATGCTATAGCCAAAGGCGGCGAACGTATTCTTGCTCAATCCCTCGTGTACCTCTTTCAGATTATGGTACATGCGGCAACTGACGTTATTGGTACCGTCAAAAAGCCGGTAGCGCATCCCCGCGGCCGTTACTTCCTGCGGGAGTTGAAGGTCATCCAGCACATTCTGCTTGATAGCTTCAAATCCACCGGATTTCTCATAGGCGCGGCGGCGGAACAGTAGCAGTTTGCCGCTGGAAGATAAAACCTTTATATCCCTGGGTCTGAGCCGCCGCGGCAGGGGGACGCTGGCAAATACACCCAACGCGAAAATCGGCATAGCAAGCTTCTCGGCCCAGCTTACCAGCTTGTGCTGTGGTATTATAGACAGCATATCTGCGTTCTCAGCCTCAAGCGCGGCTGCTGCACAGCGTAAAGTATCTGGTGTGTGGACGGTGTCAGCATCCGTGAACATCAGCAGTCCGCCGTCAGATGCGCGGTAAAGCTGGTGGCAGGCCCAGTGCTTCCCCAGCCAATCGTGAGGCAAGGGCAATCCTTTAATGACACGCAGCCGCTCATCCTGCCGAGCGAGATCTGACAATATTGCGCCCGTCAGGTCGGTTGAATTATCGTCCAGTACGATGACCCGGAAATCAGGGTAGTCCTGCGCCAGCAGCGATTTTACACAGGGATAGATATTGTCTTCCTCATTACGGGCAGGTACCAGTACCGATATGCGCGGATAGCCACGCGGATTCTTGTAATCATTCAAATTGCGCAGGGTTTGCGTATTGATAACCGCCATGGCCAGCATTATGAAAACGAAGAGTGTCACCAGTATGTTGGGCAGAAGAAGTGGATCAAGGTTTGTCATGACTTTCTCCCCGGCCTGCCCATCCATGACTGAGGTTCGGGCCAGCTTTTAAAATAGGTATAACGCTTTATAACGAGGATAGCGGTTTGCACTATACCGGCGCTGAGCAGAGGGACCCTGTATCTGGCAATGAAGGGATCCGGCAAAACCATCAGGATAATCAGGAAAATAGTCATACCTGCTACAGAGGCCCATACCCAATTCTTCTGAATAACAAACATAAACCCGATGCATAGCGCCATAATCACAGGCCCCAGCCAGCCTGTCAGTCCCAACCAGACTCCGAAGGTGGTAGCCATACCCATGCCACCCCTGAAATTCAGGAAAGGGGAAAAAGCGTGTCCCAACACCGGGGCCACTGCAACGGCGGCCAATTCCCAACCGGTTATTCCCGACAACATTTGCGACAGCCACACCGGCAATGTGCCTTTGAAAGCATCCAGCAGCGCTGCCATGATGTAGAGCGCCTTGCCCCCGGCCCTCGCTACATTGGTAGCCCCCGGCGACCCGTCACCGAACCTCCTGATATCCTTATGCAGGAATATCTTACCTATCCACAGCGAGAAAGGCAATGAGCCGAGCACCAGGGCGGCGGCAATCCAGGCTGCACTAATCATCGGTTAATTATTATATAATGAAGCCGTGAAGTTTGTCAGCCGTCTCTTGGATGCCTGCCGCGGGAACCGTAGCCTGCTCTGCGTAGGGCTTGACCCCGACCCCGCCAAAATGCCGGTCAAGGACGTTTTTGAGTTCAATAAGGCGATTATAGACGCGACCGCGGACCTGGTGTGCGCCTACAAGCCCAACCTGGCCTTCTATGAGGCGCTGGGCGTGCGTGGTCTGCAGGCTTTAAAGAAAACCGTAGCCTATATCCCCAGCAATATACCTGTCATCGGCGACGCCAAGCGCGGGGATATCGGCAATACCGCAGTTGCCTATGCCCGGGCGCTCTTCGGCTATTACAAGTTCGATGCCGTTACGCTCAATCCCTATCTTGGATACGACTCGGTCAAGCCCTTCCTTGATTATAAGGATAAGGGTGTTTTTGTGCTCTGCCGCACCTCCAACAGCAGCGCCTCCGATTTCCAGGACCTGGAGGATAATTTCGGTATGAAATTTTACCAGTCCGTGGCTCTGCGTGCCAGGGATTGGAATACCGCGGGAAATGTCGGGCTGGTGGTTGGAGCTACCTGCCCGGAGGAGCTCAGGGAGATAAGGAAGCTCTGTCCGGAGATGCCACTGCTGATACCAGGCATCGGGGCGCAGGGTGGTGACCTGGAGCAGTCGGTGAGGTTTGGCATCGATGCCCATAAAGAGAATGCCGTCATCGTGGCCGCCCGCCAGGTGCTTTACGCTTCCAAAGGTGCGGACTATGCCCGGGCCGCCCGCCAGGCTGCTGTCGAACTGCGGGACGCTATCAACCGGTACCGCGGCATTTAGCGGTCGACGCGGAGTAGTTGATGGCTGAGATAATCAAGCCTTCCGTTCGCACCATTTTTCATATCGACCTGGATGCTTTTTTTGTCACGGTCGAGCAGGTACTGAACCCCGCGCTGCGCGGCAAGGCGGTTATAGTGGGTGGCAGGCCGGAAGGCCGGGGTGTGGTGGCAGCGGCATCCTACGAGGCGCGTAAATACGGGGTGCATTCGGCTATGCCACTCGCCAGGGCCAAACGGCTCTGTCCTCGGGCTGTTTTTCTTACCGGCAATTATCGCAAATATGTTGAGTTTTCGCACAAGTTCATGACTATACTCGGTGACTATACCCCGTCTCTCCAGCAGGGTGGGCTGGACGAGGCCTACCTGGATGTAACGGGATGCGAGAATTACGGCTCGTGGCACGGCCTGGCCCTAAAAATGAAGCAGCGTATCACGAAGGAAACAGGCCTGGTCGCCTCCGTCGGAATTGCCCCCTGCAGGGTGGTGGCCAAGGTGGCCTCTGATCTGGGCAAGCCGGATGGCCTGATTGAGGTATTACCCGGGAAAGAGGGGGCCTTCCTCGCCACACTGCCGGTGCGGAAAATGCCCGGCGTTGGGGAAAAGACAGGCAAAGTGCTGAAAACCATGGGCATTGAGACTATCGGCCAACTGGCGGATATGCCGGATAGCCTTTTCCGCAGCCGCCTCGGCGAAGGAATGGTATGGCTGCAACAGCATGCGCGGGGGATAGATGACAGCCCGGTGGAAGCGTACGGCGAAGCCAAGTCCATCAGCCGGGAAACAACCTTCGAAAGGGACACCATGGATAGCTCATTCCTTAAGGCTACATTACGCTATTTCGCCGAGAAATTAGGCGCCGAATTAAGGGAAGAAGGTAAAAATGCACGGACAGTGACGCTGAAGCTCAGGTATAGCGATTTCGAAACAGTGAACCGCAGCAGCTCGGCGCGGGAGGGTACCAACCTGGATGATGCCATTTTCCAGTCCGCGGTCCGGTTGCTGGATAAAACTTTAGGGAACCGGTTCAAGCCGGTGAGGCTCATCGGGTTGGAGGTCTCCCACTTCACCGGCGGGGAAACGCAGTTATCTTTTTTCGATGCGGAAGCTAAGCGGCTTGAACAGCTGGACAGGGCCATCGACCAGGTGCGTGATAAATACGGCTTCGACGCCATCCAGACAGGCTACACGCTTGATTTGAAGCAGAAATACGAGGGTAAGACGAGGGACAGATAATACTTCAAGCAGCTTTCACAGCTATTATCAATAATTAGTCAGACAGTAAGCAATGAATAAAGTAATCTTGATTAAGCGCACTTGTCCTTATTCGATTTGTCATTGAAAGACCCATAGCCTTAACCTATAATACCCAGAGAAAGCTGACAAAAATGCAGATCATTGAAGGCCGCAACCCGGTAATCGAAGCGCTTAGGGCGGGCCGTCCTATAAGCAGGATCCTGATTGACAGGAATGCACAGCTGCACGGAGCGGCGGCTCAAATCGTTCAATCGGCCAAAAGCAGGGGAGTGGTGGTTGAACTGGTGGATAAGCTGGACATTGAAAGTCAGAGCCAGACCGGCGCCAGCCAGGGGGTCATAGCGTTTGCTGCAGCTAAAGAGTACGTGGACCTGGACGACCTGTTCAGTATATCGCGCGAAAGGCGGGAAGCCGCATTTTACCTGGTGCTGGATGGTATAGAAGACCCGCACAACCTGGGAGCGATATTAAGGACTGCCGAGGCCACGG
>JAPLHJ010000303.1:0-2223 GCA_026389675.1 Chloroflexota bacterium
CCTGCTCTGCGGCGCCGTCAGCCCGGGAGATGCCCTGCGCTACCGGGATGCCGCTCCAACCCCGGGCCGCGTACATCAGCCGGCGCCCGGGCCGGTAGTCGTCTGGAACTGCACCGGACGTTGCAACCTGCGCTGCATACATTGCTATGCAAGCGCTGCAGATCGGAGCGCCGATGGGCAAATGGATAGTGCAGCAGGCATGAAATTTATCACAGACATTGCGGAATTCAAGGTACCTGTTATCCTTTTCTCCGGAGGCGAACCCCTGCTGCGCAAAGATCTGTTTAATCTTGCCGGCTTCGCTTCCGCCAGGGGTATCAGGGTGGCACTGTCCACCAACGGCACTCTCA
This sequence comes from Chloroflexota bacterium, assembly GCA_026389675.1. Classification (GTDB taxonomy): domain Bacteria; phylum Chloroflexota; class Dehalococcoidia; order GIF9; family UBA5629; genus CAIMUM01. Next base: position 351 of record JAPLHJ010000303.1, read on the forward strand.
TCGACGACAGGACGGCCGATGCTATTCAGAAAACCGGCTTTGCCGAGGTGGGCATCAGCCTCGATGGATTGGAACCTGCTAACGACCATTTCCGCGGGAAAGAGGGCGCCTACAGGGAAGCACTGCGTGGTATACGCAATTGCATAGCCCGGGGAATACGCGTCTCCCTGCGCCTGACCATTACCACGCATAACCACGGCGAGATACCCGCTATCTTTGACCTGATCGAAGCGGAAGGTATCGACAGAATCTGCTTCTACCACCTGGCTTATGCGGGGCGGGGAGACAACCTGCGCGGACAGGATGTCACGCATGCCCAGGCACGGCACGCCGTGGACATTATCTGTGAACGTACACTGGATATGTACAGGCGCGGCTTGCGCAAAGAAGTATTGACCGTGGGCAATCACGCGGATGGTGTATACCTGTATTTGAAAGCCCTGGCCACTGACCACGTCCTTGCCGGCAAGATATTAGAGTTATTGACTTTGAACGGCGGCAACAATTCAGGCCTCAGGATAGGCGCTGTTGATGACCGCGGTAATGTTCATCCCGACCAGTTCTGGCAAAACCAGACATTGGGCAACGTCACGCAGCGCAAATTCGGGGAAATCTGGAGCGACATTTCCCAGCCGCTGCTGCAAGGGTTGAGAAACCGCAAGAAACTGCTCAAGGGCCGCTGCTCGCGCTGCAAATTCCTCGATATCTGCAACGGCAACCTGCGCGTGCGCGCTGAAGCGGTATACGGCGATACCTGGGCAGAGGACCCGGCCTGCTACCTTAGCGAACTGGAGATCGGAGCTTAGCATGTCGCCCGGTTCACCAACCACGATCATTCAACCCAAATTGCTGCTTGTAGCCTGGGAGGTCACACGGAGCTGCAATTTATTCTGCGCCCACTGCCGGGCCTCAGCCAGTAGCAGTCAATACGATGGGGAATTAGAGACACGGGATTGCTACGGCATTATCGACCAGATACTCGAGGTGGGAAAACCGGTGCTTATCCTGACCGGTGGCGAGCCGCTGGCCCGCGAGGATATATTTTCCATCGCTGAATACGCGGTGCGCAGCGGCCTGCGCGTGGTTATGGGCAGCAACGGGACACTGATTTCACCCGTGATAGCAGCGAAATTAAAGGATATCCCTGTATCGCGTGTTTCGGTCAGCCTTGATTTTCCCACCGCTGAATTGCAGGACAGCTTCCGCGGGCAGCCGGGCGCGTACGCGGCTGCAATGGACGGTATAGGGAATCTGCGCCGCGCCGGCGTTGAGGTGCAGGTCAACTGCACCCTGACCAAACTGAATATCACCTATCTCAACGACCTGATTAATCTCGCCCTCGACGCAGGGGCCGTCGCCTTTCATCCCTTTTTCCTGGTGCCCACCGGTAGGGGCAGAGGACTTGAACAGGTTGAGCTCAGCGCCATTGAATACGAGCAGGCTTTGAACTGGATATACGATAAACAACTGGAACTGGGCAGCAGCATTTTCTTCAAGCCGACCGATGCCCCGCATTACCTGCGGGTAATGAAACAACGTCAGAAGATAGCAATACAGGCGCCCCCGCGCGAGACTTCAATCCCCGGGCGCCACGCTACGATACATACCATCTCACGGGGATGCCTGGCAGGCACGGGATTCTGTTTCATTTCACATCGAGGGAAGGTGCAGGGCTGCGGCTATCTTGAAGTACAAGCGGGTGATTTGAGAAAACAGCCTTTCGCACAGGTATGGGCTGATTCACCGCTGTTTGCAGAGCTAAGGGACCTTGCCAACCTCAAGGGCAAATGCGGCGCCTGCGAGTATAAGAGGTTGTGCGGGGGTTGCCGCGCCCGCGCCTTTGAAACCAGCGGAGATTATCTTGAAGCGGAAC
>JAPLHJ010000303.1:2255-3128 GCA_026389675.1 Chloroflexota bacterium
TTATCTTTAAGCCGAACCCTACTGCCTTTATCAACCGGCCATACCCAACGGAGATGCGTTAAATGTCTGTTCAGCGCTGGATGCCACGTCGCTCCGCCTGCTCGGCCTGCTGCAGTCGGAGTTTCCCATGACACGTGAACCGTACGCAGATCTCGGCGCCAAGCTGGGAATAGCGGGTGAAGAGGTGATCAGCCGGATTCAGGAGATGAAGGACATGGGCATCGTAAGGCAGATCAGCCCGGTACTGGATGCCAGGCAGATCGGCTACCAGAGCACCCTCGTTGCTTTGAAGGTAAATACTAACAACATAGTGAGGGCAGAACAGGTTATCTCTGCCCACCCTGGCATCAGCCACGGCTACGAGAGAGAGCACGAATTCAATATATGGGTCACGCTATCGGTCCCACCCGGCGCCGCCCTGAAGACTGCACTCAAAGGCCTGTCATCACGCACAGGCGCCGAAGCAATTTTCGCGCTGGCTGCGGTCAGGGTCTTCAAACTGCGCACTAATTTCGGCGTTGATGAAGATGCCGGGACGGATACCGGAATCCGTCAAAATAATGATATGGCAAAACGGACTGTGTTATCCCCAGAGGACCGGGTAATAATTAACACGCTGCAACAGGACCTACCGCTGTGCTACGATCCGTTTGCACAAATGTCAGCGGGCCTTGCAATGAGCGTGCCGTCCGTACTGGGCCATTGCCGTTCGCTGCTTCAGCGGGGTGTTATGCGCCGCTATGGTGCGTCGATAAACCATTACAAGGCCGGCTATACGGCTAATGCTATGACCTGCTGGGCGGTTCCAGCCGGCCGGGTTGAGTTTATGGGCCGCAGTCTGGCAGGACTGAAACAGGTTAGCCACTGCTACGA
>JAPLHJ010000193.1 GCA_026389675.1 Chloroflexota bacterium
CCTGATACAATAAAGACCTTCTTTTCCATACTGAAATCCTCCTCAAAGCAGGTTAATTGGTTTTTCTATCTGGTTTAATGTTTAAATGGGATGGCGTGTATGCCCCAGTATCCCAGGTAAGAGAACAAGATATGTTTCGGGATCCTCCCTGCCGCGCCAAGCAGCATAAATTTCCAGGCCGGGTATTTTAATACACCGGAAGCCATTCCCGCTATATCAAACAACGGGTTCGGTATCAGTGCCAGAAGGAAGATGGTCCAGTTGCCCCATTTGGCCATCCATCCGACCACCCTTTCATATGTTTTATTGTAGGGCATTGCCATCCGCCCGCTATAGCCCAGCATATAACCGGTCAATTCCCCTATGGTAGCTCCCACGCCGGAGGCTAAGCCGACCCACAGCGGGTCCCAGGGGTCCGGGGATAGGGCTCCCATTGCAGAGGTCATGGCCAGACCGGGTATCGGGATTATCAATGTGGCGGAAGCTGCCATAGACAGGATGAAAATACCTAAATATTTAAGACCTGCATACTGGGCCAGCCAGATGGAAAATCCCGCTATGTTTTTCCTCTGCCAGATAATGACTAAAAGGAGCGCTATCACAAATGTGATAACCTGCAGGACCCTGTCCTTACTCCAGAAACCCTGTATCGTTTCCGGTTCGTCGCCTGGCATTTGGCCTGACGGGCTCTTTTCGTTGTTTTTCATATTTTCGGCAGAAGGCTGGCGTATTTTTCAGTCCTGCTGAGGCCGGCCTCCGACTGTATAAGCCAGGTCATCCAGCAAACCTCGATGGCCCTGTACCCGGTTTGCGGAGCTAAAGCTTCTACTGCAAGCACAAATTCTATATCATTTGCCGGCCGTTTGATACCTGCTGTATCCAGGATTTCATAAATAACCCTTTTGACGATTTTGTCCGGCATTACCGTATCAACCCCACCCATCATACGCAGGTACTGGTAGGTGTTGATCCCCACACCTTTAATGCTGCCGATAGGGTCCTTCTCCCATCCGCTAAGCGGAGCATTTTTGGCCCAGTAAATCAGAGCATCCCGGTCGTCGATCTTTTTCTGCTGCTTGACCCATGCCAGGTGAGCGGCTATCTCCCTGGCTACTTTCCAGGATCGGGCGTTTTTCCATATTTGCCGCAGTTCCGCATCTGTCGCATCGACAAGGTCTTCGAAGGTGTTAACCCTACCGGTCTCAACAAACCGCTGGTTGAAAAGCTCTACCCTGGGTACCACGGATTGAAAATAATTCAGGCCTATCGAGTCGAATGCGGCGTCGACGGTCATGAGCACTGGATTGCCGTTCCAGCGGGCGCAATTAAGGCAGCGCTCGCAATGCTCACGCACCATCGGCGCCCGCGACATGTAGCTGGCGATTACCCGGTTAAGCGAAGCAAGTTTTTTATTTTTGCGCATGGCAATATCCGCAATAAAGCCAAATTATAACATCAAATCCAGAGTGGTCATGGGAAGTAACAGACAGGCTATTGCACAATGATTGTGTTATGTTCTATTCTTAATACACAGGGTAAAAATAAATTTCGGTGAGGGGATAGCATGTCCGGACATTCTAAGTGGGCCACAATCAAACGACAGAAGGGGTAGCCGATTCCCGGCGCGGGGCCATGTTCACCAAGTTCACGCGCGAGATTATCATCGCAACCAGGCAGGGTGGGCCCAGTCCCGAGGGGAATTTCCGGCTACGGCTCGCAATACAAAAAGCACGTGATAACAACATGCCCAAGGACAATATCGAGAATGCTATTAAGAAAGGCAGCGGGGCAGCCGAAGGCACTATATTCTCCGAAATGATAATGGAGGGCTAAGGGCCGGCATGTATAGCAATCCTGCTTGAGGCCATGACCGATAACCGCAACCGCACCGTGTCTGAGATAAGAAGCACTTTTATGAAATACAACGGCAACCTCGGTGAAAACGGCAGCGTTGCCTGGATGTTTGAAAATACAGGGGTGATAGCTGTAGATACCGCCGGGATGAACGCCGACGATTTTACACTGTATGCTATCGACGCGGGCGCTGCGGATGTCAAAGAAGATAAGGGTATCCTTGAGATTTACACGGAACCCAAGGATTTCGAGCAGGTTAAACTGGCGATTGAAAAACGCAAAAAGCCTATATCGGTAGAGGTTACCATGCTGCCCAAGAATACGATTTCCCTTCCGGAAAAGGAATCACTCCAGACGGTTAAGCTGCTGGAAAAGCTTGAGGATTTGGACGATGTCCAAAGGGTCTTCTCCAACCTGGAGTACAGCGATGCCCTTATCGAAAAACTGAAGGCCGAAGCGTAGCCATCCCCGAGTTGGCTTTTGAAACATCGGGACAGAATTGTACTCTGCGGATTTGCTTCGTAAACTGTGCAGCGGCTATTCCATAAACCTTAGAGATAAGATCAGGACGTGAGTATTGCGAGTATTGGGCATAGATCCGGGGACACTCAACATGGGCTATGGCATAGTTGAAGAAAGGGGTGGCAATATCAGCATGGCCGGGTGCGGCGTGATATCAGTTCCGCCGAAAATGCCGGTTGAGCAAAGGTTATTTGTTCTGCATGCGGAACTGTCCAAAATAATCGCCAAATTTCAGCCGGAGGAGGCCGCTATCGAGGAGCCTTTTGTAGCGGGAAATGCCCGCTCTGCGCTGGCCATCGGCCGTGCGCAGGCGGTAGCTATACTGGCGGCGGCACAGGGTGGATTGCCGGTCTTCCGCTACATGCCCACCCATGTCAAGCAAATGGTAACCAGCTATGGAAGGAGCAGCAAAGACCAGGTAAAACAGGTTGTCAAGCTGCAGCTAGGGGTCATAGATATCCCCGAGGCCAGCGATGCGGCGGACGCCCTGGCCGTGGCTATTTGCCACCTGAACCAGAGGCATCTTAACGACGTATTAAAGAGGGGTTATTAGGTTATGCTTGCCGGAGTAGAAGGAGTAATTGTCAGCAAGACCGCTAATTCGGTTAAAGTGAGGGCCGGTCCGGTTACTTTCCTGGTCAGCGTGCCCGGCTCCACTTTAAGCAAACTGGGTCACCCCGGGAGCGTTGTTTCGCTGCATACGCATTTATACGTCAGGGAAGACGTGCTGGCACTGTATGGCTTCTCCTCGCAGCAGGAACTGGCGCTATTTGAACAGCTTATCACGGTCAGCGGTATCGGCCCCAAGGTCGCGCTGGCCCTGTTGACCACTTTGAGAGCCGAACAGATTATCGCGGCCATCATCAGCGGCAATGCGGACCTGCTCAGCCAGGTCCCGGGCATAGGCAAGAAAACGGCCGGCCGCATCATACTGGATCTCAGGAGCAAGCTGGAGAAAGGCTGGGAAGGTGAATTCCTCCCTTTGATAACCGAATCAGACAGCGACGCGGTGTCGGCGCTGACCGGGTTGGGCTACTCTATCAGGGAAGCTACACAGGCACTGGGCAATATAAAGCAGGATGAAGGGATGACGGTTGAGGACAAGGTGAGGCTGGCCCTGCAGCAGTTAGCCAAGCGGTAGCTATTTATTCATCAATTTGGTTTTTCCGCGCCTGATTCTATAATTATTAAGCTATGCCGCCGTTCAAGATAGTATCTGATTTCGGGATGACGGGCGATCAACCGCAGGCTGTTGATGCCCTGGTGCGCGGCGCTGAGGACGGGTTAAAACACCAGACACTACTGGGCGTTACGGGCAGCGGCAAGACCTTCACCATGGCCAATGTGGTCGAGAGACTGCAGCGTCCTACCCTGGTGATGTGCCATAACAAGACACTGGCCGCCCAGCTTGCCTCCGAGTTCAAAGAGTTCTTCCCCGATAACTCGGTGGAATATTTCGTCAGCTATTACGATTATTACCAGCCTGAAGCCTATATCCCCAGGACAGACACCGATGTAAACGAGGAGATCGATAAATTGAGGCACGCGGCCACACGCGCGCTGCTCACCAGGCGGGACGTGCTGATCGTGGCATCGGTCTCCTGCATCTACTCCCTGGGAGAACCTGAGGAATACCAGAGCTTCGTGGTCAGCGTTAGCAAAGGGCAGAAAATCGAGCGCAACAGGCTGGTGCGCCGCTTCATTGATATGCAGTACGAGCGGAACGACTTCGACTTTCAGCGCGGCAGGTTCCGCATACGCGGGGATACACTTGAGATACTGCCCGCCTATGAGGAGATAGCCATACGTATCGAATTCTGGGGTGATGTAGTCGAGCGGATTGTGGAGATAGACAGCCTGACCGGTGAACTGCTGGCCGAGAAGCAGTCGGTGGATATCTTCCCGGCCAAGCATTTTGTGACCTCGCCGGAGAAGCTGGAACCCGCTATCAAGGATATCCAGGCCGAGATGGCAGAGCGGGTGGCGGAGTTCAACCGCCAGGGTAAGCTGCTGGAGGCCGCGCGCATCGAGCAGCGAACCAACTACGATATCGAGATGCTGCGTGAATTGGGGTACTGCAGCGGGGTGGAGAATTATTCCCGCCACCTGCAGCGCAGGAAGGCCGGCAGCCCGCCCTGGACGCTGATACATTACTTCCCCAAGGATTTCCTGATTTTTATCGATGAGTCGCACATGACCCTGCCGCAGATACGTGGAATGTACGGTGGCGATATGAGCCGCAAGGGTACCCTGATTGACTACGGGTTCCGCCTTCCTTCGGCGTTGGATAACCGCCCGCTCAATTTTCCCGAGTTTGAGGGCCTGGTCAACCAGGCCGTATATGTTTCGGCTACCCCCGGTCCCTATGAATATAATCACAGCCAGCAGGTGGTGGAGCAACTGGTCCGGCCTACCGGCCTGCTCGAGCCGACCATCGAGATAAAGCCGACCAAAGGCCAGATCGATGACCTGATTCACGAGATTAAGCTCAGGGTCGGCAGGGAAGAAAGGTGCCTGGTGACAACGCTGACCAAGAAGATGGCAGAGGAGCTGGCGGATTACCTTCGTGAAATGGATGTTAAAACGCATTACCTGCATTCCGAGGTGGATACACTGGAGCGCGTCGAGATACTGCGCGACCTGCGGCTGGGTGTTTACGATGTTGTCGTGGGCATCAACCTGCTGCGTGAGGGACTTGATCTTCCGGAGGTCAGCTTAGTAGCTATACTTGATGCTGACAAAGAAGGGTTTTTAAGGTCCAGGGATTCGCTTATCCAGACCATGGGCAGGGCGTCCCGGCACGTGGAGGGGCACGTCATCCTGTACGCGGACAAGCTGACCGACTCTATGAAGAACGCTATTGAAGAGATCTACCGCCGGCGCAAGATCCAGGAAGATTTCAATAAAGAGCACAGGATAACTCCGCAGGGCATTAAAAAGGCTATCCGGGATATCACCGAGCGCGTGAAAGTTGTGGCCGAGGAAAGGTCTAAATATGCTGCCGCACCTGTGCCGGTTGACGAGATTGCCAGGCTGATAAAGGAACTCGAGTCACAGATGAAAAAAGCTGCTAAGAATTTGGAGTTTGAGAAGGCGGCCCTGCTGCGCGACCGCATCGTTGACCTCAGGAAGGACGAGGAACTTTTTTCACCTTTCCGTAAAAAGAAGTAATCCGTCGAGAAGCGAATTTTAATAGTCAAACGAGAATCTGTAGGGGCGGGTTTTCAAACCCGCCCGCCGAACGGGTGCACCTGAAGGTACACCCCTACGCTGCGCACTTTCCGGAAAAAGAAGTAATCTGTACAGATTACAGCTATAATGGTGATGTAACTATTAGTATCGCAGGAGGTTCAGGTATGCAGAGCACATGGCGGTCAACAACAGCAGGCATTTTAGATATTATCGCCGGCGTGTGGGCATTGTGCGTGGTGGTGATCCTGTTCATAGCCGGCGGGGTTTCCAGTATAATTCCTAATACCCCTGCCTGGGTAGCCACCTTATTTTTTGGCCTGGCAATACCGGTGTGTATCCTGGCGGTGCTGGCTGTGGCGGGTGGGATTTCCAGTATTATCAGGAAAGCCTGGGGGTTTGCCCTGGCGGGTTCGATAGCGGCTTTCTTCTGCAGCTTCACATTTTTCTTGTGGGGCTTCGTAGTGGGGATAGTGGCGATTATACTGACCGCTATCGGCCGCAGCGAATTTAAATAGCCAAACAGGAATCTGTAGGGGCTGGTTTTCAAACCCGCGCGCTTTAACGGGTGCACCTGAAGGTACACCCCTACGTTTTCGCCAACTATGAACCCGCCCGCCAAGCGGGTGCACCTGAAGGTACACCCCTACGTCTCCGGTGTATCCTAAACCACGTTGACGCTCAGTGGGAACTTGGACATGGCTTCGCAGTTCTTCTCTTTGATCAAGATGGGGTTCTCATAGCGGAAGCCGATATTCTCCTCGGGACAGGCATACTGTACGGCGCATATCAGCATCTCGTTCTTCCGGTAAACATGTTCGGGGTTGGTCCAGTACTGGAAGGGGCCGTCGTTGAGGCCGATGCGCCATTCGTCCCCCATCAAGCCGATGCCGTGCTCGAAGCCGGGCACCATGTAGTCCTGGAAACCCTTCTCCTCGGCGAAGGACAGCATCTCGTCGGCCAATTTGGTGGGCGTGATGCCCGCCCTATAGGTGATTAGCACCTGTTTCATCAGGTCGACGAAGTTCTTGGCGTGCCACTGTTGCCGCTTGGTCGCCTTGCCCAGGAAGTAGTTGTGCGAGTGGTCTCCCAGACCCAGTCTGAACATGGCGTGCAGGTCCACCATCAGGGGATCGCCCGTCTTGAGTTTACGCCTGCTGGCCGGTGTGCATGCGCCCGCCGCCAGCCCTGACCGGTAGCCCGAGGCGATCTCATTGCCGCCGGTGAATGACCACTCCCACTCGCTGCCGGCCTTGCGCATGGCATATGCCGCCAGGCCTCCTACCTCTGTCTCGGTCATCTTGGCGTAGCCGCCGTTCTTGATCGCATCGTAAACCGCCTTATGGCCGACATCAACGATGCGTGAGGCCTCGCGGAAGCGGTTGATCGTGCCCTCATCCTTGATCAGCGAGAGATGGTCGACGATTTCATGGGCATTCTTAAATGTGGCTTTAGGCAGGGCCGCCTTTAGCATGACAAATTCAAATAATGTGAGGTGTCCCTCCGGCAGGTAGTTGCCCATACCGGTTTCCATACCGATGACGCCTTTGCCTCCCTTCAGGTACGGTTTCATCAGCATGGTCAGCAGGGCTATCTGGTCCTGCCCGCCCATCGGCCCGTACCCGATTACATGGTCCTGGTCCAGCCAGGATTCATCCTCCACGCG
>JAPLHJ010000068.1 GCA_026389675.1 Chloroflexota bacterium
ACCACCCTGACCGCGTTGGCAGAAGTGCAGCAGACCTCTGATTCCGCTTTGACTGCCGCCGAAGAATTCACGTAGCAGACCACGTGTACACCAAGCATTTCCTGTTTTTTCTTAACCAGGGCGTCGGCAGTGATCATGTCCGCCATCGGGCATCCCGATTCCGCATCCGGCAGCAGCACGGTCTTGCCGGGGGAAAGGATGGACGCCGTCTCCGCCATGAAATGTACGCCGCAAAATACGATAACCGCCGCCTCGGTCGCAGCCGCCTTGCGGCTCAATTCCAGCGAATCACCGACGAAATCGCCGATATCCTGCACTTCCGGCCTTTGATAATTGTGAGAAAGGATGACGGCATTACGCTGCTCCTTCAGTCTCAGTATCCTGTTTATTAACTCTTCATTATCATCAGCGGCGGCCATCTGCAGCCTCAACTATTTATGTAAAATTACTCAATCACCCGGTCTTTGCTTTTTGCCGTTTGTATTTCCTGGCAATATCCGTGGCTTTCTTAACGACACTGACGGCGTCTATTCCAAGTAAAACGAAGAGAGGCTCTTTGCCCCATCCGTCACCCTCATAAAAAATATCGGGCAGGCGCCCGGCCCGGCTAACTAATTGCCTGATCTTCCATGGCATTGAGCTTCCGTCAAGGGCGGAAACATCGGCCGGTTCCCTGGCCCGGTCAATCCACCCGAATACGAGGTTATTATCCCTGGCATACTTTTTTACAAGCTTGATTATTTCACTATCGCATTTGAAATTGATGCCGGCACTGATGTCTGCGTTGTATTTACGCGCCTCAATAATCAGCCTGGCCATGTGATCAGAGGCTCCCCAGGCAGGCGAACCGGAGGCAAAGGGATAACCCCTGACCACCGTTATCCTGCCGTCAACGGCGGCAACTTGCTTGCCGCTAACGGCGCCGGGCAGGGCATAAACCAGATTTACCCTGACCTCCGGCATAAGCAGGGAAAATTCCCGGCATCCCTGCAGGTTATTAACGGCCTGCGCCAGGTTCCCCAGTATTCTCTCGGCGGTATCCTTTTTTTTCAACCCTCATCCCTCCACTGCGCTGAAATATGCAGGCCAGAACGGATCGACTAATACCGGTTCCAGTACAGCCTTATCACCCCCCTTATTAATGAACAGCCTCTCGCTTTTGGTGATTTCACCAATATCCCAGGCATCTATGTTTTTCGTTTTAAGCTCCTTTATTATTTTAGCGCTGTTCTGCGGAGCGGCGGTGATAACCAGCGTGCCTTCGCTGATAGAGATCAAAGGATCGATATTGAATGACCTGCAGACCGCGGCTATCTCATCGGGAATAACGATTTTATCTTCATAGATAGTTACTCCTGTCCCGGAAGCCGCAGCGATCTCGTAGACTCCGTTTAATAACCCGCCCTCGGTAGCGTCGTGCATGGCATGAGAGAGCGGCGACGCCGTCAGCGCATCCTCAACCACGGTCATCTGCAGCAAATACTTCATGGCCTTTTCAACCGTCCCTACGCCTAATTTACTCTTCAGCGACGCCTCGGCCTGGCAGGCTAACAGTCCGACCGCTTCAATGGCCGGACCCTTGGTCATCAGCACGCGGTCGCCCACTCTGGCATTGGATGCCGGCGTAAGCTGGCTTTTCTTGCCTATCCCCATCACCGTACAGCCACCATTGAGGGGAAATGCCATGCCCGGATAAATGCCTGTATGCCCGCCGATAATGGCAATATCCAGCTTCTTGCACTCTTCATCCACCTGTTTCCAGACAGCGTCCACCACATCTTCAGTAGTTTTGGGCGGAAACATCAGGCAGATGGTCATGTATCTTGGCTTCACACCTAATACCGCCACGTCGCTGGCACAGATATGTACTATGGCCCAGCCGAAATAAGGCATGATCACCGGCATGCCGAAGGTCGGATCTTCGGCAACCACCATTACATCACCGCCGGGCAGATCAATGACCGCGGCGTCAACGCCATGCTGGGGCCCGATAAATACAGAGCTATCTTTTTTACCCAAACGGGACAGTATTAGTTTATCAAAAGTTGCCCGGTCCAATTTTCCTAATTCAGGTAACATCACCTCTCCTTATCTGCTTTGTTAGTCTATAATACAATATTTTATGAAACCTGTGTAAAGCAGAGGGATTTTGTCTTGAAGCCCGCAAGCTTAATAAATACTTTTATTACAGGTATAATAACTTCACATGGATGCGTTGAAGCAAACCACTAAGTTGATAAGCGAACTCTGCATCACAGGTAAGGACAGCGGCGGACGAAAATTCCGCACCATCCGCCTGAGCGATATACAGGCAATATGCGCAAAGACAAATCTGCTACAGGGTGAAGTCGAAATCGCCTGTCTTGAACGCCAGGTCATACCGTTGCGCTACCTGCGTAATATCGGGACGGTTGGAATCGCCGGCCAGATTAAGCTTTTACGCTCCAGTGCCGCTGTTTGCGGGGCGGGAGGCCTGGGTGGAACGATTATTGAATTGCTGGCCCGGCAGGGAGTAGGGCGCCTTGTTATCATAGATAACGGCAGGTTTGTGGAAAACAATCTCAATCGGCAAATAATCGCTACGGAATCCGATTTGCGCAGATCCAAGGTTAAGGTAGCCGCTGAACGGGTGAGACAGATCAATTCATCTGTCAAAGTTACTCCGGTCAGCAGGTTTCTGGAAGCTTCCAACGTTATGAAATTGATAACCGGCGCGGACGTGGTGCTGGATGGATTGGATAGCCTGGCAACTCGACTGTTGGTAGCAGGAGCTTGCAATACATTGAAAATACCTTTTGTGCACGGCGCGATCGCCGGATTCAGTGGCCAGTTGATGACTGTCTGCCCCGGCGATAAAGGCCTCTCAGCGATTTATGGCCCGGATATGGATAAGGGCACTCACGGCCTGGAGACATTGACGGGCAATCCACCGGCCACCCCTGCTATTATCGCTGCATGGGAAGTGCAGGAGGCGGTCAAAATAATCACCGGCATCGGCACACCTATACGCAACAGACTGCTTTTCCTGGATTTTGCCGAGGGAAGCCTCGAGGAAATACCACTACAGCAGGGACCAAATGGCATCAGTTAGCATTAGATTTGTCGGGCCCTGGCGGATGTATCTCGGAGTCGAACATACCACGCTTATTGCCGAGACAGTGGATGACGCGCTTGAGCAGGTCGAAGCCAACTACGGTCATAAGTACCACCAGCGCCTGATGAAAAGCGGCATTACAGATAAACGCCGCATCTGCGATGACAGCAACATACTGCTTAACCGCGTTAACATCAGGCAGGTTACCGACCATTCCTTGAAGGACGGCGACAAGCTGGAGATAATCCCCCGCTTTGTGGGCGGCTGATTACATATGTGATTGTGGTAGTAACACCTTCAGGTAAGTGATAGAATAATCACAACCTGTGACCGTAATGGAGTGAGCCATGACCGCTAAAAGATATATCCTTTCCATTGACCAGGGGACAACGGGCAGCGCAGCCCTGGTATTCGATTCTGAAGGCAAAATCCTTGCGGAGGCTGATTTAGAGACTAAACAGATCTATCCCCATCCCGGTTGGGTGGAACATGATCCCAACGAGATTTTTCAGACATCCCTGGAGGTTGCCCGCACAGCCTTACAAAAGGCCGCCATACCTGTAACAGCTATAGCGGGGATCGGCATAACCAACCAGCGTGAAACCACTATCGTCTGGGACAGGAAGACCGGTGAGCCCGTCAACAACGCGGTTGTCTGGCAGTGCCGCCGCACGGCCAGCCTTGTGGAAGACCTGAAAAACAGGGGGTTAAATCAAAGCATCTGCGATAAGACAGGCCTGATACCGGACGCCTATTTTTCCGCAACTAAAGTCCGATGGATACTCGACCATATTACTGACGGACAGAGGCGTGCCGAAGGTGGCGATCTGCTTTTCGGCACCGTGGATACCTGGTTAGCCTGGAAGTTAAGCGGCGGCAAAGCGCATGTAACCGACTTCGGCAACGCTTCCCGCACCATGCTTTACAATATCAACACCCTCCAGTGGGACAACGATATCCTCTCCAATCTCAACATCCCAGCCGGCATGCTTCCTGAGGTAATCCCATCCAGCCACGTATATGGCGAAACAGCAGCAGGCATGTTCAAAGGTG
>JAPLHJ010000047.1 GCA_026389675.1 Chloroflexota bacterium
AATTGCCCTCACCTTTCATGATGAACTCGATTTTGATCTCATCATCGCCCATCTGGTGTTTCAGCATCTTGATCCATGCACTTATTCCCTGGCCGGGCAGCAGCCTGGTATCAACTTCGGCCTCGGCATAGGAGGGGATGACGTTGACCTTATCGCCGGAGTGTAACGAATTCAAGCTGATGGTGTTGGTCAGCATGGCTTTGACCTGGGGCACGGCCAGCAAACCATGGTCCTCTATGATTTTTAGCAGGGTGTCTTCTTTGCCGTCTTCAACAAATGGTTTGATAAATTCCCAGGCCGGGGCCATCCTCCTGAAATACTCTGCTACCACAGGCGTCACCCTGAGGGGGACACGGTAATCGATAAGCCGGTTGACCGCCTGCGTTAACCTTTCCAGGGCGTTATCTCCGTGCGGAGTGGAGCCGTGACCGGGTATGCCTTTTCGCTTGAGCTTTATCCAGCAGGGGCCTTTCTCAGCGGGAGAGATCATGGCCAGCAGCCTTCCGGGCACTATGCCCTCGGTTACGTAGCTGCCTTCATTTAATACCAGCCCCGCCGGGAAGTCGCTGCGATGCTCTCGCAGCAAATGCTCAATGCCGCAGTCCGCGCCGGATTCTTCATCGGCCGTGGCCAGGAATATAAGGTCGCGGTTGAGAGCCACCTTACTATGCCAGACGTCGAGCATGGACAGCAGTTGCATGATGCCCAGTGACTTGGTATCCAGCGCGCCCCGGCCGCAGATATAACCGTCGATTATCTCGCCGCCGAATGGATCGAAGCTCCATTCATTCCTTTTGGCGGCTATAACGTCCATGTGGTGAAGGAGAATGAGCGGTTCCCGGTGTCCCGAACCCTTGATCACTGCGCGGATGGACTGCCTGCCCGGTTTAGATTCGTACACCCTGTAATCAATGCCTGCGCCTTTCAGTATCCTGGCGAAAAAATCTGCTGCTAAGTGTTCATTGCCCGGCGGGTTAGAAGTATCCAGCCTGATATAGCTGCTTAGAAGCTCAACGGCCTCGTTGCTCATGAGATGCCATTCTCCTCCGAAAAAAATCCGCTTTAGATTATACTCCATTTACCGTGCCAGGCATCAGGGCCGTCGCTCTTGCCTGGCGCAAGACAGCGGCCCGGCATGTTATGGCCATTTGAGCGGTTGATGCTATAATTAGCCGTCATTTCGACTGGAGGTAACACCATGAGGAAATTCGCGGGACAGGATGAGATCAAGGTATTTTGCGGAAACGCCCACCCGGCGCTTGCCGGTTCCGTATGCGATTACCTGGGCATACCTTTGGGAAAAATCGAAGTGTTCGAATTCAGTAATGAAAATACCTTCGTACGTGTCATGGAAAATGTGCGTGAGCGCGATGTATTCATCATCCAGCCTATCTGCTCGCCGGTCAACAAGAACCTGGTGGAACTGCTCATTATGCTGGATGCCTTCAAGCGCGCCTCAGCCGAGCGCATAACCGCCGTGGTGCCTTATTACGGCTACGCACGTACGGATAAAAAGGACCAGCCCCGCGTACCTATCACGGCTCGACTGGTGGCAGATCTGCTGACCACGGCCGGGGCCAACCGCATACTCACGGTCGATTTACACGCCGCCCAGATACAGGGATTTTTCAATATACCGGTGGATGAACTTACGGCGCTTTCCATAATTGGTGATTACTGGAAAAACAAGAATCTCAAGGACCTGGTGGTCGTAGCTACAGATATTGGTATCAGCAAACGCGCACGCGACCTGGCGGAGAAGCTCAACGCCCCGCTGGCCATTATTGAGAAGCGGCGTATAGGAAATGATGATACAACGGAAACATTGAATATCATCGGAGAGGTGGGTGGCATGCGGGCCCTGACGGTAGATGACGAGATAGACACGGCCGGGTCCCTGGTAAGCGCCGTGGATGCCCTGCTCAAGGAAGGCGCCAAAGAGGTTTATTCCTGCTGTACCCACCCGGTCTTTTCAGGACCGGCCATTGAGCGAATAGCCAAATCAAAGGTTAAAGAAGTCGTGGTTTCCGATACTATCCCCGTTGATGGATCCAAGAAGCTGGGGAAAATTACCGTGCTGCCCATCGCCCCGCTGCTGGGTGAAGCCATACACCGCATACATACCGGCATGTCGGTCGGAGCCATGTTCCAGGATTAGGAAAGAGCGCTAATCAAATGAGGGTATATTCATGGACGAGATAAAGATTACCACGTCGTATTTATACTCGCCAGCAGAAATTATTGGTAAGGTAATGGATGATGGATTGGTGAAAATATTCTTTAGATTTAATGATATTAATCAAGAGCGGCACGAGATTCATTGTTCAGCCAATGAATGGGATCGATTTGTAGCTTGGGTTGGGTGGCAACGCAAGAAGAACATATAAGATAAAAAGAATAAAATAATATCGATGAGCAATATAGTCGGATCAATATTTAAAAGAATTGGCGAAATCGTTGATTCCAACGAAAAAGAAATAAATCGTCTCAAGCCCATTGTCGCAAGAATTAACGAATTTGAACCACGGCTTCAGCAGTTGTCCGATGAAGCGTTGAAGGCCAAAACTATCGAGTTCCAGGAGCGATTGGCCAGTGGCGAAACGCTCAACGATATACTGCCCGAAGCGTTTGCCGTGGTCAGGGAGGCCTCGAGGCGAACCATAGGATTGCGCCACTTCGACGTGCAGTTGATGGGCGGTATGGTGCTGCACCAGGGGAAGATAGCCGAGATGCGGACGGGCGAAGGCAAGACGCTGGTCGCCACGCTGCCTCTTTACTTGAACGCGTTGGAGGGCAAAGGCTGCCACCTTGTTACGGTCAACGATTACCTGGCCCGCCGCGATGCCTATTGGATGAGCCCGGTTTACAACGCGCTGGGGGTAACAGTTGCCAGCATCTTCCCGGTGCAAAGCGTCGTCAGCGAGCAGCTGCCGGCATTGATTTACGACCTGGGATATACTAACGAGAAGGACGGGCGCTGGCCGCATTTCAGGCCGGTTTCGCGGCAGGAAGCCTACGCCGCTGACATAACCTATGGAACCAATAACGAGTTCGGCTTCGATTACCTGCGGGACAACATGGTCGTCGACATGTCCCAGAAGCAGCAGCGCCCGTTGCATTATGCCATCGTCGACGAAGTCGATAACATACTTATCGACGAGGCGCGCACCCCGCTCATCATCAGCGGCCAGGGCGAGGACCCGGCGCAGAAGTATTACACCTTTGCTGACCTGGTATCCAGGCTTACGCCCGAAGATTACAAGATAGAAGAAAGAGATAGGCAGGTATACCTGACCGATTCCGGCAGCGCCAGGATGGAGGAAATGCTTAAACGCCAGGGCCTGCTCAAAGCGCCTGACTTATATGACCCAACCAACTTGCACCTGACTGAGTACACGGAAAATGCGCTCAAAGCACGGGTGCTTTTCAAGCGGGACAAAGAGTACATGGTCAAGAACGGTGAGGTCATTATCGTGGATGAGTTTACGGGAAGGCTGATGTTCGGGCGCCGCTATTCAGAGGGTCTACATCAGGCAATTGAGGCCAAGGAAAAAGTCAAGATACAGAAGGAGAGCATCACACTGGCCACCATCACCTTCCAGAATTACTTCCGCCTTTACGAAAAACTGGCGGGCATGACAGGCACCGCCGCCACTGAGGCGGAGGAACTCTTCAAAATTTATAAGCTCGACGTTGTGGTCATGCCGACCAACAAGCCTATGATCAGGGAAGACCACAATGACCTTATCTATAAGGACGAGGATTCCAAGTTCAAGGCCATCGCCAACGAGATTGAGAAGTTGAATAAAGAGGGCAAGCCTGTGCTGGTGGGCACGGTCTCCATTGAGAAATCCGAGTTATTAGATGACCTGCTGATGAGGCGTGGCGTAAGGCACGAGGTGCTTAATGCCAAGTACCATGATCGGGAGGCGGAGATAATCAGGCAGGCCGGGCGGGTAGGGGCGGTGACCGTAGCGACCAATATGGCCGGCCGCGGTGTGGACATCATCCTGGGCGGCAGGCCGCCCGAGCGCGGGGAATTTGTGGATGAGAAAGAGTTCCAGCCGAGATATGATGAGTGGAAGTCGGAGCACGATAAAGTAGTGGGGCTTGGTGGACTGCATGTTGTCGGTACCGAGAGGCATGAGGCCAGGCGCATCGACAACCAGCTGCGCGGCCGCGCAGGACGGCAGGGTGACCCGGGTGACTCGCAGTTCTTCGTCTCGCTGGAGGACGATATCATCAAGCGCTTCGGTGGAGACCGCGTGAAGGGAGTGATGGAATGGGCAGGCATGGATGAGAATACGTCAATAGAGCATCCCATGATCAGCAGGGCCATCGAGAATTCGCAGGTCAAGATGGAGGCTTACCACTTCGACATACGCAAGCACCTGGTAGACTACGACAACGTGGTCAACAGGCACAGAGAAGTCATTTATAGCGAACGCGACAAGATACTGGCTGGAGCGGATTTGAAGGCCAATATACTGGATATGGTCGGCAAGCAGGTTGAGCAATTGGTACAGGAATATAACCACGGCTATGAGGAAACTGACCTGGAAGGCCTCTTGCACGAGATCGCGGAGATATTGCCTCTCCCGGATAACGTCAAGGATATGCAGCTTGAGAAACTGGGAAAGAAGCAGTTGACCGAAAGGCTAATTGATTATAGCCGCCAGGTGTATGAACTCAGGGAGAAGGAACAGGGCGCCGACCAGATGAGGCTGCTTGAGCGGTTGGTTATGCTCAGGGGCATCGATGATCACTGGAAGGAGCACCTGACCGCCATGGACCACCTGCGCCAGAGCGTGGGTCTGGAATCGGTAAGGCAGATAGACCCGCTTGTGGTCTATAAGCAAAAGGGCGGCGCTTATTTTGACAGTCTCATGGCGGACATCCAGCACGACATCGTCCACACAATCTATAAGGTCAATATCGAGAAACGGGAGGCCCCTGCGCATAGGCCTTCCCCGCTGCCCGGCCAGAAGGTCGGCCGCAACGACCCCTGCCCCTGCGGGTCAGGCAAAAAGTACAAGCACTGCCACGGTAAGTAGTCCCGCCCGTCGCCGCTTTTCCCCCGGTCAGTATGGCCTTTTTACTACCTGTCATTGCGAGCGAAGCGAAGCAATCCTTTTTCCAGATGGATATATCATTTTTATAAATTATGATATACTAATAGTGAAATATTATATATACAGGTGATATATACAATGAAGACGTTAATAGATATACAGGACGATGTCATGAAAGAGCTTTTAAAGGAGAGCAAGGCCAAAACCAAGAAAGCGGCTGTAACATTGGCGATCAGGGAGTACATCAGCATGAGACGGCGCGAGAAGCTCCTTTCCATGATGGGTAATTATGATTTTGGTTATACGCAGGAAGACCTGGAGAAAATGAGGGCGGATGACTGACGTTATAGTTGATACTTCAATCTGGATTGCTTCGTTCCGGTCTACGGCACAGCCTGTTCTTTTGAAAACGATGAGGGAATTGATTACTGCAGAGCGTATACTCGTGCCTGGTATCATCCAGGCAGAACTGTTGCGCGGAGCGAAAAGCGCAAAGGAAGTCCAGTCTCTACATAGCGTATTGAGTAGTCAGAAATACCTGCGCATCGAGGAATCTTTCTGGCACAGGTTGGGCTATTTTGCCAACCAGTTATTTCTGCAGGGGATAAACGTGCCCCTGCCAGATGCCTATATAGCCCTGCTTGCTATAGAAAGAAATATAGAACTGCTCCACTGCGACCGGCATTTTGATCTTATCGCGGGGAAAACCAAATTGAAGGTATTCAAGTTACCGGGTTGATCTACTTTTTCTCTTTCTGCTTGGCTATATCTTCCTCCTGCAGTATCCGGCGCATCACTTTGCCGACCATGGACTTGGGCAATTCGGTCCTGAACTCCACGTGTTTGGGTACTTTGTACGCGGTAAGGCGTTCCTTGCAGAAAGCCTGTATTTCCTGCGCCGTGCTTGTCTGGCCGGGCTTCAGAACGACCCAGGCTTTGACGGCTTCTCCCTGCAGGTCGTCCCGTACACCGGCGACGCTGACCTCCAGAACTGCAGGATGCTGGGTGATTACCTCTTCCACCTCGCCGGGGTATACCTGGTGCCCGCTCGGTTTAATCAGCTCCTTCTTGCGCGATGTTATAAAGAGATATCCATCCTCGTCCAGGTGGCCGATGTCCCCGGTGTATTGCCATTCGCCCCGGAACATCTCGGCAGTGGCTTCGGGCCGGTTCCAGTAACCCTGCATTAGATGTGGGGCCTTTACGATGATTTCGCCGTCCTCCCCCGTTTTTAGATCCTGCGTGCCCGTGTCGATATCCACGATCTTCATGGCTACGTCGGGCGTGGGCATACCGACCGACCCCTCTTTCCACTTGCCCACGACGGGACCCATTACCAGGATGCCCGATTCTGTGAGCCCGTAGGCTTCGACAATCCTTCCACCGGTCAGGGCTTCCCAGCTTTTCTTGGTCTCCACCAGCAGGGGCGCAGCGGCTGTTATGCACATTTTGAGATTGCTGAAATCTATCTTGCCGGACTTCACATCCGGATGGTTCATAAGCGCGATGAAGAGAGTGGCAACTCCCGGGAAGAAGGTGGGGCGGGTCTTTTTAAATGTGGTTAGCAGGTCCTTGATGTCGCGGGGGTTGGGTATCAGCACGATGGGCACCGGCGGGTTCACGATGGTTGAGATAAGTATCCAGTTGCCGGCGCCATGGAATATGGGCATGAGCAAAACGGCTTTATCGACCCAACCCTTCATTATAGGCGAGCACCAGGCGCGTATCTGCATGGCGTTCATGACAATGCCGCGATGCGAGTGCATTACTCCCTTGGGTGTGCCGGTTGTGCCTCCGCTGAAGAGGATAAGGGCGGTATCCTGGGGGCCAACCGAAACCCTGCTTCTTCTCCATCAACAGCGTGAACATGGTGCGCATGAACGGGCTCAGGTATTCTTTGATGGATGTGGCAATGACCGTCTTCACATTGGTTTGAGGCTGCACTTTTTTGACCTGGCTGTAAAATGGAGTAAGCACAATCACAGTCTCGGCGCCGCAATCCTTGAGGGCATGTATCAGCTCTTCCTCGGAGAAAAGCGGGTTGACCTGTGCCGTTATGCCGC